>JAIXZF010000177.1 GCA_027489835.1 Hyphomicrobiales bacterium | reverse complement strand
TGGCTGTCGGAGGCGGTCGCCACCTTCGCGCTGGTGCTCGCCATCCTCGGCACGCTGCACGTGAAGCCCGAGCGCGTGCCGGCCACGGTCGCGCTGACGATCGTCGCGGCCTACTGGTTTACCGCCTCGACCTCCTTCGCCAACCCGGCGGTGACGCTGGCGCGAGGCTTCACCAACAGCTTCGCCGGCATCGCGCTCGGGCATGTGCCGGCTTTCGCCGTGATGCAAGTGGTGGGTGCCCTCGCGGCGCTCGCCGCCGCAACCGTGCTCTTCGCGCCAGCCAGACGAGCCTGAGGCCCCATGGACATCGTCATCCACCACAACCCTGATTGCGGCACATCGCGCAACGTCCTCGCCATCATCGAGGCGGCCGGCTACCAGCCCACCGTGATCGCATATCTCGAGACGGGCTGGACGCGGCCGCAGCTGCTGGGGCTGTTTGCGGCGGCGGGCCTCACGCCGCGCACGGCGCTCAGGACCACGAAATCGCCCGCCGAGGCGCTCGGCCTGCTCGATCCGTCGGTGGACGACGCGGCGCTGCTCGATGCGATGCTGTTGCATCCGGTCTTGGTCAACCGGCCCATCGTCTGCACGGCCAAGGGCGTGAGGCTTTGCCGGCCGAGCGAGACGGTGCTGGACCTGCTGGAGCGCTGGCCGCCCGGCCCGTTCGCCAAGGAAGACGGTTCGCCGCTGATCGACGCCGAGGGGCGCAGGGTCGGCTGACGCCTACTCCCCCTCGCCGAAGCGGTCCTCGACCAGGGCCGCGATGGCGCCCATCGCCGCCTCGGCGTCGTCGCCCAGCGCCGCGACGTGGATGGTGGTGCCGATGCCGGCGCCGAGCGTCAGCAGGCCCATGATGGAGCGCCCGCCCACCGTCTCGCCGCAGCGGCTGATCCAGACGTCGCAGGCGAAGCGGTCCACCGTCTGCACCAGCTTGGCGGTGGCGCGGGCGTGCAGCCCCTTGCGGTTGACGATGGTGAGCTCCCGCACGAGGCAACCCTCGGGGAAGACAGGGTCGGGGCAGTCCTCGTCCATCCCCGAAGTCCCGCGCGAAGGATCAGCGGCCGGCCAGAAGGCGGCTGGCGATGTTGATGTATTTGCGGCCGGCCTCCTGGGCGCAGCCGACGGCGTCCTCGATCGGCTTGTCCTCGCGCACCGAGGCCAGCTTGATCAGCATGGGCAGGTTGATGCCGGCGAGGACCTCGACCTTGCCGCCGTTCATGGCGGAAATGGCAAGGTTGGAGGGCGTGCCGCCGAACATGTCGGTCAGCACCACGACGCCCTGGCCCGTGTCCACGGCGTGGATCGCGTCAAGGATTTCGCTGCGGCGGCCCTCGATGTCGTCATCGGGAGCGATCGCGATGGTTTCAATCTGCTTCTGGGGGCCAACAACATGTTCCAGCGCGGAACGAAACTCTGTTGCCAGATGCCCATGCGTCACGAGGACGAGGCCGATCATGTTCAAACCTGAACGGGCGCCGGCGGCGCCCAACGAGCCGCGTGTATATGGGCCAAGCTTCGCTGCGTTGCAAGATCAACTCTTGGAGCGGCGGCGGGCGGCTGGGGACAGCCCGTCAGGCCGACGCCCAGGGCTCGTCTCCGAACAGCCCAAGGGCCGCCAGAACATGGGCCGCCTGCCCGGCGCCGGGCCCCAGCGCCAGCCTCGGCACGGAGACGCCGGCGATTTCGGCGATGAGGTCGGCAGGCTCCGGCAGGCGCGCGGGCGCGTCCTGCCCGCGGTCGACGACGAGGCGCACCAGCGCCGAAGGCTCATGCGCGAGCGGGGCCAGCCCCAGCCCGCGGCGCTCGACGAGGCCCGCGATCTCCGGCGTCGCGAAAGCCAGCAGGCGGCCATGGCGCGCCGCGAGGCCGACCCGGTCGTCGCAGAGCAGCCGGGCGAAGAGACCGCGCGCCCGCGCGGCCTCGATCAGATCCAGCGCCAGCGCCGTCTTGCCGGAACCGGGCGCCCCGCGCAGCAGCACGGCGCCCTCGCCCACTACCACGCAGCTCGCATGGATGCGCGCGGGCGCCGCGGCGGATCCGGGCTCAGCCACGGCGGGGCGCCGGGCCCGGCGCGGGCAAGGTGATGACGAAGCGCGCGCCGAGCCGCTCCGGCTCGCCATCGGGACCGGGCGGTCCGAGCCGGTTCTCGGCCCTGATCATGCCGCCATGGACCTCGACGATCTGCCGCGAGATCGACAGCCCCAGGCCTGAGTTCTGGCCGAAGCCCTGCTCGGGACGATCGGTGTAGAAGCGCTCGAAGACGCGCTCCAGCGCATGGTCGGGGATGCCGGGCCCGTCATCCTCGACCGCGATGGTGATCAGGCGCTCGCCGCGCGTCAGCGAGACGCGGACCTCGCGGCCGGGCGGGGAAAAGGAGCGCGCATTGTCGAGCAGGTTGACGATGACCTGTCCGAGCCGGCCGTCATGGCCGAGCACGCTCCAGCGGTCCCGGCCCTGGCCGGACGCGCCGATGGAGAGCCGGATCGGGGCCTGGTCCGGCTTGCGGATCTCGTTCTGCATCTCGACGACGGTCTCGAGCAGCCTTGCGAGGTCGACCGGCGCCGTCTCGCCCCGCGCCAGCTCCGCATCCAGCCGTGAGGCCTCGGAAATGTCGGTGATGAGCCGGTCGAGGCGCTGCACGTCGTGGTGGATCACCGCCAGCAGCCTGTCGCGGGCCGGCTGGGTGCGGGCCAGGGGGAGGGTTTCGACCGCGCTGCGCAGCGAGGTCAGCGGGTTCTTGAGCTCATGGGCGACGTCGGCCGCGAAGCTGCCGATGGCGTCGATGCGGGCATAGAGCGCGCTGGTCATGTCGCGCAGCGCGCCCGAGAGCTGCCCGATCTCGTCATGGCGGTCGGTGAAATCCGGAATCTCCTGGCGCGACTTGACCCGGCGGCGGACCCTCACCGCCGCTTCGGACAGCCGGCGCAGCGGCTCGCCGATGCCGTTGGCGAGCAGCACGGACAGGACGGTCATGACCAGCGCGGCCACGCCGAAGACCTGCAGGATGACGACGCGCTCGGAGGCGATGATCGCGTCGATGTCGCCGCCCTCGGTGGAGAGCAGGAGCGCGCCGCGCACCGATTTCAGCCGCTGGATCGGCACCGCCACCGAGACGATGGTGTCGCCGAGCGCGTTGACGCGGACCACGTTGCGCTGCTGGCCGGCGAGGGCGCGGGCCACTTCGGGAATGGAGCGGCCGACCGCGGAGTCGCCCTCGTCGTATTGCGAGATCTCGGCCCGGCCGAGGCGGCGGCGCAGGCTGTTCCAGGTGCGCTCCACCACCGGCAGCTCCTCGCGCGCCAGGGGCGGCAGCTCGCGGCGGAGGATGTCGCCGCGGGTGTAGAGCGCGCCGGAATCGACGACCAGCAGCCCCTCCCGGTCATAGACCCGGGCGCGGGTGCGCGTCGGCGTCACCAGACGGCGCAGGAGCGGGCCGACGCGCTCAGGGTTGATCGAGAACTCCAGCGCGGACTGGGCGTCGTCGCCGAGCCCCGAGCTCTCGCCCGCCTGCAGCTGCAGCAGCTTGTCGGGGTCGATCGCGATGGTGTCGGTCTCGACCGTGGCGGAGGCCGCAATGGCGCTGGCGATGATCTCGCCCTGCGTCTGCAGGCTCTGGACGCGCGCGTCGATCAGCCCCTCGCGGAACTGGTTGAGGTAGAGCAGCCCGACCAGCAGAACCACGAGCCCGGCGAGATTGAGCACGAGGATGCGGCGGGTGAGGCTGGAGGCGAGCCTCGCGCCGAAGAAATGCGCGAGGCGCGACCATGGGCGCGCAAGGCCACGGACGAGGCTCCCCGCTCCCGACAGGAGCGACGCGCCGCTCGACATCCTGCGCTTGCCATCCTTGAGCGCCGTCACGCCTGCCCCCGCGCGGTTGCCGGCCGCGGCCAGCCCTGCCGCATCAGCCTTCCTTGAACCGGTAGCCGACGCCGTAGAGGGTCTCGATCATCTCGAAGTCGTCGTCGACCATCTTGAACTTCTTGCGGAGCCGCTTGATGTGGCTGTCGATCGTCCTGTCGTCCACATACACCTCGTCGTCATAGGCCGCATCCATCAGGGCATTGCGGCTTTTCACCACGCCGGGGCGCTGGGCGAGCGACTGCAGGATCAGGAACTCGGTCACCGTCAGCACCACGGCCTCGCCCTTCCAGGTGCAGGTGTGGCGCTCCGGGTCCATCTTCAGGGAGCCGCGCTCCAGCGCCTTGGCGTCCTCGGCGCGCGGCGCGGCCGGCAGGTCCTTGGCCCCGGCGCGGCGCAGGATGGCCTTGACCCGCTCAACGAGCAGCCGCTGCGAGAAGGGTTTGCGGATGAAATCGTCGGCGCCCATCTTGAGGCCGAACAATTCGTCGATCTCGTCATCCTTGGAGGTGAGGAAGATCACCGGCATGTCGGATTTCTGCCGCAGGCGGCGCAGAAGCTCCATGCCGTCCATGCGCGGCATCTTGATGTCGAAGATCGCAAGGTCTGGCGGGTTCTGCTTCAGCCCCTCCAGCGCCGAGGCGCCGTCGGTGTAGGTGTTGATCCTGAAGCCTTCCGCCTCGAGGGCGATCGACACGGAGGTCAGGATGTTGCGGTCGTCGTCGACCAGCGCGATGGTTGGCATCAATCATGTCCCGTCTCAGCCGCTTCAATTGTGGCGGCGCGGCATTGGTTTGACGCCGAGCGCGGCGAAACCATGGCCTTAATCTAGCGATCCCACGGCCAAAGCGCTATGGTCGCGCGGAAACGGGCATCGGGCGCGAAAAAACTGACCGAAGGGAAACCCGTTGAGCAACAGCCACGTGATCCGCTCCACCGACGAGGAGGCGAGGGGGCTCGGCCGGGCGCTGGTGCGCGCCACGCCAAGCGCCGCGCTGGCCACGCTCTCGGCCGATGGCTTTCCGCTTGCGACGCTGACCAGCGTGGCCACCGATTCGGACGGCGCGCCGCTGATCCTGGTGTCGCGGCTGTCGGGCCACACCACGAATCTGCTGGCCGATCCGCGCTGCTCGCTGCTGTTCGCGCGCACCGGCAAGGGCGATCCGCTCGCCCATCCGCGCCTGAGCCTGAGCGGCGAGGCGAAGGTGCTCGAGCGCGACAGCGAGGCCGGCCGCCGGGCGCGGACGCGCTTCCTCGCCCGCCAGCCCAAGGCCGCGCTCTATGTCGATTTTCCCGATTTCCTCTTCCTGCGGGTCGAGCCCAGGGGCGCGAGCCTCAATGGCGGCTTCGGCAAGGCCTATGAGCTGACGCCCGCGGACCTGCTGACCAGCATCGGCGGCGCCGAGGCGCTGATCGAGGCGGAGCCCGGCATCCTCGCCCACATGAACGAGGACCATGCCGACACGCTCGCGCTGTTCGCCGTGAAGCTCGGCCGGCGCGAGGAGGCCGGCTGGCGCATGGTCAGCGTCGATCCGGAGGGCTTCGAGATCGCCGCGGCAGGCGAGCTGGTCCGGCTCGGCTTCGAGGCCCGGGCGGAGACGCCCGACGCGGTGCGCGGAGAGCTGATGAAGCTCGCGAAGGCGGCAAGAGCGGCCTGAACCCGGCGGAGGCCGGCGGGCCCGGCCCGCGTCGAAACCTTATCGATTCACCGTGTTCAAGCGGAACTTGCCCGAATGGGCGGGCGTTTGCGCCAAGCGGGGGCAGCGCACTTGAGCGCGGCGGCGACGAGGCGTAAGAGCAGCCTCAGAGCTGGCGGCAAGCCGGCCATCGCGAGACCGGGCAGCCCCAGCCCGGCGCGCCGCACAGGAGGAGCGCACCTTGGAAACCGGTTCCGTGACGCAGTTCGGCCCCCGCAACATATCCCATGGCGCGGAGGCGTTCGGCTTCCGCAAGCTGAAGGCGGTCCACTGGAACCTCGAGGCGCCGCGCCTCGTCGAGGAATCGCTCCGGCGCGGCGAGACGCGGCTGGCGGCCGGCGGCGCGCTGGTGGCCGATACCGGCCAGCACACGGGCCGCTCGCCCAAGGACAAGTTCACGGTTCGCGACGGGCTCACCGAAGGCACCGTCTGGTGGGACAACAACGGCGCGATCGAGCCGGGCCATTTCGAGACGCTGCTGGCCGACTTCCTCGCCCATGCCGAGGGCAAGGAGCTGTTCGCGCAGGACCTCTACGGCGGCGCCGACCACAAGCACCGGGTCAAGGCGCGGGTCTTCACCGAGTACGCCTGGCATTCGCTGTTCATCCGCAACCTCCTGATCCGGCCGGCCGCGGACGAGCTCGCCGCCTATCTGCCGGACATGACCATCGTCGACCTGCCATCGTTCAAGGCCGACCCGAAACGCCATGGCTGCCGGACGGAAACCGTCATCGCCGTCGACTTCAGCCGCAGGATCGTGCTGATCGGCGGCACCTCCTATGCCGGCGAGATGAAGAAGTCGGTGTTCACCTATCTCAACTTCACGCTGCCGGCCGCCGGCGTCATGCCCATGCACTGCTCGGCCAATGTCGGGCACAAGGGCGACGTCGCCGTGTTCTTCGGCCTCTCGGGCACCGGCAAGACGACGCTGTCCGCCGATCCCAACCGCACCTTGCTGGGCGATGACGAGCATGGCTGGTCGACCGACGGCGTCTTCAACTTCGAGGGCGGCTGCTACGCCAAGACCATCCGCCTCAGCCGCGAGGCCGAGCCCGAGATCTACGCCACGACCGAGCGCTTCGGCACCGTACTCGAGAACGTCGCCATCGATCCGGTCACGCGGCGGCCCGATTTCGACGACGCCTCGCGCACCGAGAACACGCGCTGCGCCTATCCGCTCGACTTCATCCCCAACGCCAGCGAGAGCGGGCGCGCCGGGCATCCCAAGAACATCGTGATGCTGACCTGCGACGCCTTCGGCGTGCTGCCGCCCATCGCCAAGCTGACGGGCGCGGAGGCGATGTACCACTTCCTCTCCGGCTACACCGCCAAGGTGGCCGGCACGGAAAAGGGCGTGAAGGACCCGGAGGCCACCTTCTCCACCTGCTTCGGCGCCCCCTTCATGCCACGCCACCCCTCGGTCTACGGCAACCTGCTGCGCGACCTGATCGATCGGCACCATGTCGATTGCTGGCTGGTCAACACCGGCTGGACCGGCGGCAAGTTCGGGCAGGGCCGGCGCATGCCGATCCGCGTCACCCGGCGCCTGCTCTCGGCGGCGCTCGACGGCTCGCTGACGCGGGCCGATTACCGGCGCGACCCGTATTTCGGCTTCGCGGTGCCGACCTCGGTGCCCGGCGTCGAGCCGCACATCCTCTATCCGGTCAAGACCTGGCAGGACAAGGCGGCCTTCGCCGAGACGGCCAAGCGGCTGGAAGCCATGTTCCGCGAGAACTTCAAGCGCTTCGAGGCGCATGTCGACGACGCGGTGAAGGCCGCGGCCCCGACCAACAGCCTCGCCGCCTGACCGGGCCCGCCGCCCGATGGGCCGCCGCGCCACAGCGGCCTTGATGGCGATCGCGAGCCTCGTCATCGTCGCGGCCGCGCTGTGGGGCGCGCTGGCCCTGTGGCACCGCGCGCCGGCCGGCGGCGCGCTCGCCGCGCTCCACCTTGCCGTGATGCTGGGAGCCGTCATCTGGCTCTGGCGGCTTTCGCCGCCGCTGCAGGCCGGTTGGCCCGCGCTGCTGGTGGCCGCCGCCTCCTTCGGCGCGATCGCCATCTGGTGGTCTGGCATCGCGCCAAGCGGTTTGCGCGACTGGGCCGCCCCGCTCGCCCGCACCCCGCGCGCCATCATCGAGGGCGACAGGCTCACGGTGAGCGACGTGCGCAACTTCGCCTGGCGCAAGGCGGCCGGCGGAGCCGGCGACGGCTCGGGCGAGGAGGCGGCCGAGGAGCGCTGGGAAACGCGCAGCTACGACCTCGCCAAGGCCTCGGGTGTCGACCTGTTCTTCTCCTACTGGACGGGGCCGCTGATCGCGCACGTCATCGTCAGCATCACCTTCGACGATGCGCCGCCGCTGGCCTTCTCGATCGAGATCAGGCGCGAGCGGGGCGAGAGCTATTCGGCGCTGGCAGGCTTCTTCAAATCCTACGAACTCGCCATCGTGGC
>JAIXZF010000297.1 GCA_027489835.1 Hyphomicrobiales bacterium | reverse complement strand
TGATCACAATGAGTTGAATGGACAGCGCGCGAGCGACGCATGGATTTGTCAGGCTCAAGTCAGGCCGAAAATGGTTCCAGCGACCGATTGTCGCGGAGGGCCGTTCTCGCAGGTGCCGCAACCTTTGCAGCGGTTCGGCCGTCGCTGGCCATGTCCCGGCCGCGCCTGTCGCTGCGCCGCGGCGTGAACGTTCACCATATGCTCAACTGGCCCGAGATCGTGCGCCAGCAGCCTGTGGCGGTGGCCACCTCCGTCTCCTATGTCTGGCCACCCTTCCGCACGGCGCGCCACGCCATGGCGGATGAGGAGCTGCGCCTGCTGGCCTCGCTCGGCTTCGATTTCATCCGCCTGACGGTCGATCCCAGCATCGCCATCGCCTCGCCGCCCGACCGGCGCGGGCTCTGGAGCGATCTCGTCGCACAGACCGCCGAACGCTTCGTCGCGGCCGGCCTGTCCGTCGTGGTGGACCTCCACCCTGTGGCGGTGAACCCGGATTACGGGCCCGAAGCCCTGATGAACCCGGCAGACACCCGGCCCTTCGACGCCTATCTCGGCGTCGTCGGCCTCCTGGCTGCCCGTCTGGCTCCCCTTGCAGAAGGCAGCGGCGCCAGCCGGATCGCGCTGGAGCTGATGAACGAGCCGACCCTGGCGGGCGATGCGGGCTTCCGGCGCTGGCAGGGCATGATGGAGCGCCTTCATCAGGCCGCGCGCGAGGCGGCGCCGGATCTGCCGCTCGTGCTGACCGGCGGACAATGGAGTTCGGCAAGGGCGTTGATGCGCCTCGACCCGGCACCGTTCCGCGGCAGCGACGTGCTTTACACCTTCCATTACTACGACCCGCACACCTTTACCCATCAGGGCGTCGGCCGCGAGGTCGCCCGCCATGTCTCGGATTTGCGCTGGCCGCCCCGCAAGGACGACGTCGACGCCGTGCTCGATCGGGCTCTGCGCCGCATCGATGGCGACCTGGCCCTGCAGGCCAGCCAGCGCGAAGCGGCTGCGACGATGACGCGCAAGCTCCTGGCTGACTATCTCGGCACGGCGCACGATCCGGCGCGGATCACCGCCGACTTCGCCGCCGTGAAGGATTGGGGCGCGCGTCACGGCATCGAGCCCGGACGGCTTCTGTTGGGCGAATTCGGCGCCGTGCGGCCCGGCGCGTCCATTGAGGCGGCGCGCGACAGGACCGCCTGGCTCAGGGCCGTGCGCGAGGCGGCCGAGCGGCAGGGCTTCCCGTGGGCGCTGTGGGCCTATCGCGGCTATGGCGGCATGGCCCTCAGGGAGGACCCGCCCGGATCGTCCCTCGACAAGGATGTCGTGGCCGCTCTCGGCATGTCGTGAACCGGAAGGCGCTTCGTCGCGTTCCTGAGGGACTCCTTCTGGAAGTCACTCTCCTGTCGAAGGGTCACGCCTGTCTTCGACGCCATTTTCAAAGACCCATTTGAGCATGAACGAGCGCTTCGACATCAGCCTGACGGCAGCCGCGAGCCCGCTGGCGGCAGGCAGGCTTGCCGCGCTCGACGGCGTCCGCGCGATATCCGTGCTGCTCGTCATGTTCAGCCATTACGGCTTCGGCCATGTCGTGCCGGGCGGCCTCGGCGTCACGATCTTCTTCTTCCTCAGCGGCTTCCTGATCACCACGCTGCTGCTGCGCGAGGGACGTGGCGCTGGCGGGATCGACGTCAGCAGCTTCTACATGCGGCGCCTGCTGCGTCTCAGCCCGGAGCTTCTCGCGTTCATGCTGGTCTCAGGCCTGGGCGGCGCGCTCTATGTGGGCCTTCCGAAGCTCATCGACGTCCTCGCCGGCCTTTTCTACTTCACCAACTACTACAGCTACACGGCCCTCCTCCACGGCGACCATGTGCGCTGGCCTCACCTGTGGTCGCTCGCGGTGGAGGAGCACTACTATCTGAGCTACCCGCTGCTTTTCGTGGCGTTGTGGAAGAGGCCACGCGCGCTGGCCGCGGCCCTCATCGCGATCTGCCTGTTCTCGCTCGTCTGGCGCACGCTCGCGCTGCTGCTTGGGATCCCGGGGAATTACGGCTATCTCGCCACCGAGGCGCGGATCGACAGCATCGCCTGGGGATGCCTCGCAAGCCTGCTGCTCTGGAGCCGCTTCGCGCTGATCGACGCCCTGCGCGCCTGGCACGTGCCCCTGCTCGCGGCGGGCGCGGCACTGCTGCTGGCGACGCTGGCGGTGCGCAACGAATTTTTCCGCGAGAGCCTGCGCTACAGCCTGCAGGGCCTCGCGCTTGGCGCGATCTTCGTCAGCCTCTTCGCCTCGCCCTTCATCGCGCGGCTGGCCGCGCCGCTGGACAGCCCGGCCATGCTCTGGATGGGCAAGCTCTCCTATGGCGCCTACATCTGGCACCTCGAGCCGGCGCACATCTTCGAGGCCATCGCCGGCCGTCCCATGGCGACCCTCGCTCCCATGCCGCGGCTCATGGTGGCCTGCCTCGCCGTCGTGGCGAGCTTCGGCCTCGCCTATCTGTCATGGCGCTTCGTCTTCAGCCGCGTCCAGAACATGCGGCGCCGCTACGGGTCGCATGCGGCATGAGCGCGGAACCCGACCTTCGCAGCGGCGCGCCCGC
>JAIXZF010000350.1 GCA_027489835.1 Hyphomicrobiales bacterium | reverse complement strand
GCCTGAGATGGCCCCCCTTTTCCTCCTCCGCCTCTTCGGGGAGGCCTTGTGCCTCCTCGCCTTCTGCGCCGCGGTGATCGTGGCCGCCATGGCCTTCGGGGGCTGAGATGCCCCCGAAACTCCGCCCGATCCTCGCCTCCGACCTCTGGGCCGCCGTGCGCGGCCTGAGCATGGGCCAGCGCAGCGACGCCGAGCTCCGCGAGCTCATCGCGCGCCACGAGCCCAACGCCAAGACGGCCTTCGCTGCCGCCGTGATCTGCGAGGCCGCGGACCAGATCCTTGCCACCCGCCGCCACAGGGAAAGCCGGCCATGATGATCTACATCGAGATGAGAAATCAGAGGCCCGTCGAGCACGTGCCCGTTCCGCGCATGGAAGCCGGATCGCTCATGCTCCGGGCCGTTGGCACCCGCTGGGTCAAGTCCAAGCCGGGGCGCACGTGCAAGTTCGAAGGGGTCGATGCCCGGCTCTACTTCTCGGACGGCAAGCTGGCCGGGGTCGCATGGCTCGACCCCTGCACGATCCCGGCCGGCGACGAGCCCGGCCAGCCCAAGCGCAAGGTCGGGAGGCCGGCATGAGCCTGCGCCTCCACCGCATGATCGAGGCCCGCCTCGCCCGCAGGGGCTTCACGCTGGTCGAGCGCGTTCGCCCGCCGCGGGGATACCAGAAGCTCCTCGTGCGCGACCAAGACGGCCACGAGGTCTGGATCTCCTGCTCTGCCACGCCATCGAGCATCGACGCCTGCGCCAACATGGTCGTCCAGAGCGCCGCTCGCAAACTCAAGGAGGCTCGCCCCTGATGGCCAGCAAGATTGCCTTTGCCGACCACCTCACGCGCCCCGAGGGCGACGATGAGGCCCGCCGCCGCGCCATGACCTACGTCGGCATGGCTCACTTCGCCGGCACCGGCCCGGCGGGCCAGACGTGCCGCGGCTGCGAGCATTGGCTCACCGATGGGTGGCACGCCGACAAGGCGTCCCATCGCGGCCTGCTCAAGGACAGCCTGTGCCGGGCCTACCTCCAGATGAAGGGCCGGGCCGCGTCCAAGGGCGCTCCAAAGGTGCCCCATTCCGCATGGGCGTGCCGCTACTTCGAGCCGCGCGAGCAGCCGGTGCGCATGCACGCGCCGCGTCCGGGAGAAGTCGGTTGACCGATACCGTCACTGTCACGCTTTCGCTGCACGAGCTCCGCTCGATCAAGACGGCGATGAAGGCGCACCTTCGCAAGCTGCGGGCCGAGTGCGCCCGCAACTCCTTCGTGCCCGAAGAGGGGCGCGTCAACCTCACCGTAGCCCGGCTGGAGACGGCGCAGAGCGCGCTGGGCGTCGTGCTGCGCGCAGACCCGGCAATCGGTGAAAAGGTATCACCCCGGTGACATTGGCCCGTTGACAACTGAGCGTGACGCTCACATTGTCTCACCGTGAAGCGCAGCGCACCGGCTGCCCGCAGGAGATCCCCTTGATGACCAACCCCAACCTCCCCCTCGGAGAAGCCCAGAAGATCGTCCTCTCCGTCCTCCGCGACCGGGGCTCTTGGCACCGGAGCGCCGGCTGGCACTGGAACGGCCCCGCTCGCACCGAGAGGCTCCTCGAAACGCTCGTGAGCCGCGGCCTCGTGATCCGCGAGGGAGCCACCTACAAGCTGAAGGACAGCGCGTCATGAAGCTCTATCACGGCACATCGGAGGCCGCCGCCGAGGCCATCCTCCGCGATGGCTTCATCCCCCGCCGCCGCGGCAAAGGGAATTGGAAGCACTCGGTCGATAGCCACCCGGACGGCGTCTACTTCACGAACGCCTATGCCCTCTACTTCGCCATCGCTGCGGTGGACGACCCGCGCCTGAAGACCGGCGAGGCCGGCGTGCGCGCCGCGGTGATCGAGATCGACACGGACCTCCTGCGCGACACGGCGATGCTCGTCCCGGACGAGGACTGCCTTGAGCAAGTGAACCGCGGGCGCACTGGCGACAGCCTGCCCGCCGGCTATCACAAGTGGAGCATGAAGAAGCGCACCATCTACTGGCGCGGGAAGATGGACGGCTTCTGCTTCTCCGATGCGTGGAAGGCCTCGCTCGATGCCATCGGGAATTGCTGCCACCTCGGCCCGGTGCCGCGCGAGGCGATCACGCGAGTGGCCTACGTGGATCTCCGCGATGCCGCCGACACGATCTTCATGGCGCTCGACCCCACGATCTCGGTCCTGAATTACCGCTTCGTTGGCAGGCGATACCGCGCCCTCACGAAATGGATCTTCGGCGACCCCCTCGGCGCGGATACGCCCGCCTTGCTCGATATCCCGGACAGCAAGACCGGCCGGATCGCGATGCACCCCGAATTCCAGCTTCCGCCGCCCGAGAACCGGGCCGGCATCACCGTCACCAACCGCGCGCGGGAGGCGCATGCAGCATGAGCCGCCGCGACCGCCTCTGCGATCTGGAGGTGCGCGTCCTGCGCAAGAGCGAGAAGGCGCTCCTCGTGCAGGACAGCGCGACCGGCAGGGAGGCATGGGTGCCTCTCTCGCAGTGCGAATTCCAATGCGGCGAGGAGGAGGACGTTGGCACCCTCACGCTGCCCGAATGGCTTGCTGAAGCGAAGGAACTGGCCTGATGCCCAAGACGCCCCCGCCCGAGCCGGAAACCGCCGCGCCCGAGCCGACGCCCTTCGACCCGCCGCCCTGCATCCGGGTGGTGGACTTCGAGACGACGGGAGCGCCTGACGACGGCGACCCCGAGCCCCATGCCATCGTGGAGGTCGGCTGGTGCGACGTGGTCAAGGGCATCGCCAAAAACGAAAGCCTTTCGTATTTGGTCAACCCCAAGCGCCCGATCACCATCCCGGCGATGGCCGTCCACCACATCACCGACGAGGACGCGGCGACCGGCGAGAGCACGGCGAACGCCCTGCGCATGCTCTTCGTGGAGGGTGGCCCGGTCGATATGTTCTGCGCCCACAACGCGGCCTTCGAGCGGCACTTCTTCGAGATCCCCGGCGTGCCGTGGCTCTGCACCTACAAGATCGCGCTCCGGCTCTGGCCCGACGCGCCCACGCATTCGAACAACGGCCTGCGCTACTTCCTGCACTTGCAGATCATGGACCGGGACTACGCCAACGGGACGCACCGGGCCGGGCCTGACGCCTATGTCACGGCCCGCCTTCTGGAGCGCATCCTCCAGACGGCGCGCGAGCGCGAGATCCCCTTCGCGACGCTAGAGGCGTGGTCCCGGTTCCCGCCGCTCTTCCACAAGGTGAGCTTCGGCAAGCACCGGGGCATGCTCTGGAGCGAACTGCCGCCCGACTATCTGCGGTGGATCGCCGACAAAAGCGACATGGACGCCGATACCAAGGCGAACGCCCGTTACCGCCTGCGCGAGCGGGAAGCCGGCCAGCAACAGAAGGAAAATGCGTGATGGACGTGATGGCCCTGACTGCCTTGCTAATTATCTCGGCCGTGGTCTACATGGCCCCCGCCATCGTCGCCCTCCTGCGCGGCCACAAGAATGCCGGTGCGATCTTCGCCCTGTGCCTTCTTCTCGGCTGGACCTTCGTGGGCTGGGCGGCGGCATGGGTGTGGACCTTCGTCTCGCAGGAGCAAAGGACGGCATGACCGGCGACGAATTCGAAGAGCGCCTCAAGACCGCCATGGGCGGCGTTCCCGGATGGAAGACCCGCTTCTGCGAGGCCACCGGGATCGCCGTCTCGACGCTGCGCCGCTGGACCTCCGGGGAGCTCGCCCTCCCGGAGTACGCCGTCGCGTTGCTGGAGCTTTTGGAGCGCGTGCCGGCCGGCTTCCGCCCGACGCGGTGGCTGCGCTAGACCACCCCTGCCTCGATCAACTGCGCGAGCGCGAGTTGCTGCGCCGCGATCACGGCCTCGACCCCATCGACGGCCTCGACCTCGACCCACGCATCGAGCGCGGCGTCTGACACGACCCTCACGGTCATCGCCTCCGCACTGGCCCGGAAGCCCTCCATCGAGAAGAGCCCGCGCCCGCGGGCGGTCGTGCGCCGCTCCACCCCCTCGATCATGGCCCCGCCACCGATGGCGAAGGCGCTGGTCACGTAGCGGGTTTCGTACTTCGAGGGCGGCGGCACCACGGCGACGACGGCCGGCATGGCCCGGCGGCGGCGCGGCTTCTTGAACGAAACCTCGACGGCTGCCTCGCCGCCCATCTCGATCTCCGAGACGACGGTGGCGTCGATCACCTTGAAGTCGCGGATGATGCGCGACCACACGGCCGGGATGGCCGCGGCGATGCCGACGTTCTTGTCGTCCACGATCTGCGCGCCGCCGCTCGCATTCGCCGCATCGGAGGCGGAGACGGCCTCCTGTGCGCTGGCGACGGCATCGAGCCGGGCCGTGGAGGCGTCCGTGACAGAGATCGCCTCGACGCCGGCCGAGGCCGGGTTGACGGCCGAGGTGGAGGCGTCCGCGGGCGATACCGCTTCCGTGACAGCGCCGGCCCGGATGACCGAGGCCGAGGAGGCGTCGGAGGCGGTCGCTGCCTCGCTGGTGGCCACGGCCCGGATGACCGAGGCATCCGAGCTCTCGCTCGCCGTGGCGGCCTCGGTGAGGGCCGCAGAGCGGGTCACGGTGGCAGCCGAGGCATCCGTGGCGCTCAGGGCCTCAGTGGCCGCTGCGCCGGCCGCCTGCGCTGCCGTGGAGGCATCCGCCGGGGTGATGCTCTCCTGAGCGAAGTCGCCCGCCCCCAGAAGCGCGCCAGTGGAGGCGTCGGCCGCGCTGGAGGCCTCGCTGGCGGCAGCCGCGAGCGCGCCCGAGGCTACCTGAGCGTCGGTGGCGCTGGCAGGCTCCGAGACCGCCCCGGTGCGGGCGCTGATGGCCGTCTGCGCATCGGTGGCGGATGCGGCTTCCGTGGCTGCGGCTGGCGTGGTGATGACGGCCGCCTGCGCGTCCGCAGCCGTGGCCGCTTCCGCGAGATCCGCCGGCCGGGCAATCGCCGCCGTCTGGGCATCTGTCGCCGTGGCCGCTTCCGCGAGAGCGGCAAGGGCGACCATTGCCGCGGCCTGCGCATCGGTCGGGGTGACCGGCTCCGAGATCGACCGGGTCGCCGCATGCTGGGCCGCCGCAGCATCGGTGGCCGATGCCGCTTCGAGGACCGAGCTCTGGTTGCCCGTGAGCCCCTGCGAGCTCTCGGTGGCCGTGGCCGCTTCCGTGGTGGCTGCGGTCGCAGAGAGCCCTGCGCTGGCGCTGTCGGCCGCGCTGGCGGCTTCCGAGGCGCTGGCGGTGGCAACCGTGCTCGCGGAGGCCGTATCGCCCGCCGTGGCCGCTTCCGTGGCCGCCCCTGCGCGCGCGGAGGTCGCCGTGGAGGCGTCGCCGGCAGTGGCCGCCTCAGTGACCGCGCTTCCGCCGCTGACCAGCGTGGAGGCCTGCACATCCGCAGCGGTTGCCGCTTCGGTCGTGGCGGCCGGCTGCACCGCGGAAGCCGCGGAGGCGTCGGCAGCCGTGGCAGCCTCGGTCGTCGCTGCCGCCTGCACCCGCGCCGCAACCTGAGCGTCGGCCGGAGTGGCCGTCTCGGTGGCTGCCGCATTCAGGGCAGCCGTGGCCGCCTGCGCGTCCGTGGCCGTCGCCGCTTCGGAGACAGCGCTGACGCCCCCGACCACGGTGGAGGACTGCGCATCGGTAGCGCTGGCCGCCTCTGTGATCGAGGCGGGGAAAGCCGCGCTGCCGGTCTGGGCGTCGGCAGGGCTGGCCGTCTCTGTTGCCGCTGCTCCGAGAAGGGCCGTGGCGGCCTGAGCTTCGGTCGCCGTCGCGGCCTCGGTCGCTGCCGCGCTCAGGGCAGCCGTTGCGGTCTGGGCATCGGCCGTGGTCGCGGCTTCGGTGACCTCTCCCGTTGCCGGCGCGCTGGTGGCCGAGGCTTCCCCAGCCGTGACGCTTTCGGATACGGCAGCCTCGCGCACGGACGAGGCCGCCACGGTATCGCCGGCCGTCGCCGCCTCGGTGGCAGCCGCCACGAGCACCATGCTCGCCTTGGGCGCATCGAGCACCGAGGAGACGATGGGCAGCGTGCCGGAGGTGACGATGATCGGCGTCGCCAGCGAGGAGCGGGCAAGCTGCAACCCGTCGACATACCACCCCTTCGTGATATCGCCCGAGTAGTTGTTGTTCCCGCTGTCGTCGGCAAACGTGAAATAGAGGAAGCTCGAAATAGAGCCCGAGCCCGTGAACTGGAACGTGACGGCAATATCAAACCAGCCATCCGCCAGAGCCTCGACGCTGGAGCTTGTGACGGTGAAGTAGTTGGTGCCGGAAAGCGTTGGGATATCGATGTAGGTATACGCGCCTTGCACAAAATCGGACGAATAAACCTGAATAATGAGCCCTTTTCGCCCATTGATAGGCTTCACGCGCGCCTGATAGGTGTGCGGCTGGCCCGCGATCACCGTGATGTTCTGCGCGATCTCCTTGGAGCTACCGCTGCCCGTCTGCTCGAAGATCGCATCCACCAGCGTGCCATCGAGGCCGGTGACGGCATCGCTGGTGACGGTGAGGTTCTGCTTGTTCCAGACCCCGTCCGCGTAGTTGTGCGATTGCAGGAGGACGTTCTGCCGGGTGAGCGCCTCGGTGATATCCCGGCTGGCGACCGCCACGCCCGTGGCTGCATCGCTCGCGGTCGCAGCTTCCGTGGCGGCTGCATTGGCCGCGGCGGTGGAGCTCTGGGCGTCGGCCGCAGAGATCGCCTCGGCCGCCTCGTTGGTGCCGCCTGCGAGAGACGAGACTTGCGTGTCGGCCGCGGTCGCCGTTTCCGTGATCGAGGCCGGGCGCGTGGCGACCGTCGTCTGGGCGTCGGTGGCCGTTGCGGCCTCGGTGATCGAGGCGGCGGCCTGCACCGTGGCCGTCTGGGCGTCGGTCGTCGTGATCGCTTCCGTGACGGCCCCGAGGCGCGCGAGCAGCGCGGTGGCAGCGTCCGTGGCGGTAGCCGCTTCCGTGACGGTCACCGTTCCGGGCGCGACCGAGGCATCCGGGGCATCGGCCGCGGTAGCCGCTTCGGTGAGCGCCGCAACCCGGACGGACGAGGCCGCCTGCACATCCGCAACAGTGAGCGTTTCGGTGATCGCGCGGGTCGCGACGTGGACCGCTGCCAGCGCATCGAGCAGCGTGACGGTTTCTGTCCTTGCGTCGTTGTAGACGGGCGGGCCGCCGCCTACGGACGGGAGTTCCGAGAGGGCGTCTTCAGAGAGGGCATTATGACCGAGCATTGAGTGAGCCCTCTATTGCAAGGCGTGGCAGGCGAGCTTTAACGCCCAAGGCCCGGCTGAGCTAGGCCCACGTGATGATCAGAATACCCGGCCCGCCGTTGCCCCCGGTGCCAGCGGCGACGTTGTTTCCCGAAGCTCCGCCACCGCCACCGCCGCAGCCGATGCCTCCAGCGCCTCCGGGGCCACCAGCGCCAGTCCCGGCGGTAGCGCCACCTCCACCAGCACCAGACGCCGCATAGACAAAGGGCCTCCATAGCGTTGAGCCCTGCTCACCAATGACCCCGGCACCGCCGCCTGCGGGGGCTTGGCTGATGGCCAGCGCCGTCGCAATAGTCCCGTTCCCGCCACTAGAGACGCCGGTCGTCGTGTTGTTGCTGCCCCCACCGCCACCGCCGTGGCCAACGGGGAAAGCGAGTGCGGTTCCCGCTGAGCCGGCGGCTGGCGTCGTGGTGCCACCCGCGCCTCCGATGCCCCCTGTCGTGGTTAGAAAGAACCCAGCGCCGGTCCACGCCGATCCGGCCGTGGTGCCACCAACGCCGCCGGCTGAAGCCGTCGCAGTTCCGGCCGCGCTGCCGCCGCCGCCGTTGCAGTTGAATAGCGTCTGTCCATTCTGGTCGAGGAGTGTCAGCGCGCCGCCCGCACCTCCAGCGCCGGTCCCGCCTAAACCACCCGCACCGACAACGATGCGCGCGATGGCGGGCCAGAAATCGGCTGCAATGATCCCCTTGACGTAACCACCGCCACCACCGCCGCCGCCACCGCGCTTGTTTCCCACGCCGTTGGTGAAGTGGCCCGCGCCGCCGCCCCCGCCGCCTGCGACGCCCCAGACAGTGAACAGCGAAGCGTTGGGGGGCTTGACGAACGTTCGTGTGTCGTTGGGGGCTCCACCCCCGAAGAAGACGACCGTGTTCTTGATGTTTCCGGGGATGTCTAGCACGTCGAACATGGCTCAGATCCAACCCAGCAAGAGGAACGCTGAGCCACCGGGGCCACCGTTGCCCGCAGCGTTGCCAGCGCCGCCTCCGCCTCCGCCGCACGACAAGCCGCCTGCGCCGCCGTCAGTGGGGGCTCCAGCCCCATTCGAGCCGCCGCCCGAGCCGCTGCCGAAGCCGATCTGCATGAAGTCGAGGATGGACGGGCCGGGGTTCCCCGGCAGGCCGACAGCGCCACCCGCCGCGTTCATGCCGAAGCCGGCGAACGAGTTGCTCATGGCACCCGCCCCTCCGGCGAACGAGTTGTTAGCAGCGCCCGAGCCACCACCCCCGCCGCCGCCGTGACCGCCAAAGGAATTTCCAGCCGTCGCGCTCAATCCCGATCCGCCCGTATGCAGCCCGCCGTTCGCTCCAGTAGACCCTGCGGATACCTGAACATTTGTAGATGCCAACCATGCTGTGACAGTAGGGGAAGCCCCGCCACTTCCGCCCACGCCTCCGCCAGTACCGCTACCGCCTGTTGCGTTGCTTGCTCCAAGCACTGTAAGTATCGTCTGATTTATATTGTATGCAGTTAGGATGCTTTGCCCAACAGTCCCCGGATAGACGCCTCCCGCGGCAAGGCTTATGCCAAGAACGTCAGGGAATACTGCGGCCGGCACGATCATTCTTGTCTGAGAGCCGCCGCCCCCACCGCCGCCGCCGCCCCTGTCAGTGCCAGCCCCGCCAGACCTCGACGTGCTTCCACCCGCAGCCGCCCCGCCAAGGTGCATGAAGAAGAGAGCGGCTTCCGGCGGCTTGACGAACATGGAAAACGACGTGTTCACGCCAGAGGTCGGGTTAGGCCCGACGAACAGCCTGAAGTTGTTGTTGGGAATGTCAAAAGGCACATACATCCGCTAGACCCACCGAATGAGAACAAGGCCAGACCCGCCGTTCCCTCCTCGACCACCCGTACCGCCGGCATCGGATGCGGACGAACCCCCACCGCCTCCGCACCCAAAGCCACCATGCCCACCGTCAGCACCGACTGTCGTAACTGTGATATTCCCTCCGCCGCCACCACCCGCGCCACTGAGCATTCCGTTGCTCAGAACGACAGCGCCAGAGTTGCCGGGGCGGTCGGTGGATGAACCTCCCGCGCCTACGCTGGTGAAGGGGAGCAAGACGGCGGGCCTGCTACCAGCACCGCCGGCAAGGTTTGAGCCAGCACCCGCGCCGCCACCCCCACCTTGTGAAAATGGAGTTGTGTTGTTCGTGGCGCTCGCGCCGGCCGCAACAGCCGCGCCACCCGCAGCGCCGGCTGAGGCAGAAGACGCTGCTGCCACGCCCACATTTGAGAAAGCCGTTACGGATGGCGCGCTGCCGTTCGATCCGCCAGCGCCCCCGATACCACCGCGCGAACCGGGACCGCCTGCTGTTGCCGACAATAAGGTGACGCCATCTTCATTGCGCAGATACGTTATGCCGCCAGCGGAGCCGTTCAAATCTGGCCCGCCACCAGCACCGCCTACGCCGACCTCGACCCTGATCACACGAGGAACGGCCCATGCGGGGATGATGAGACGAAAAAGGCCACCACCACCGCCGCCTCCACCACCAGCCCCGTTCGGCGAGCCACCACCGCCTCCACCGCCACCGCCAACAATCAGAATGTAGAATAGACGGGCTGTCGGGGGCTTGATGAAGTCGAAGAGCACGGCGCTCGTGCCGCCCGTGAAGAGGCGCGAGTTGCCAGTGCTTCCCGGTAGGTCGAGCGTCCCAAGCATTAGTATTTTCCGCCGACACCCGTGAAGTGGAGCGTCGCCGTGGCGGTCTGGGCCGTGGTGACGTAGACGCGGTAGCCCGGCGGGATGGCGATGCCCAGCGGGTAAGTGATGTCTGGGGATGCGGCAGCCGTCGACGCCGTGAAGGCGGGCATCGTGAAGTCACCCAGCAAAATGTTGTTCGCGGCCACCGTGTCGGAGCTTCCGTTGTTCAGCCAGACGCGGACTGCGGTCGCGGTAGAGGTCGTGCCGGGGGCGGGCTTGCATCGGATTTCGCGCAGATAGCCGCCGTTGGTCGCGTCAGCCGTGAAGACGAGCGCCTTCGTGCCCGACGTGCCATCGGCGGTGTTGTTGGCTCCCGCCGCGAGCGTAGCCCACTGAATGTCGCCGACTTTCGTGTAGATAGGATCGATGTTTGCCGGCATGGGAGCCTCACGTCATGTATAAGCCAAGGGCGCGTGCGAAGACCCGCCCCGCGAGAGCCATGCGCTCAACATTGAACGCCGGGATCGTGTTAAAGACTTCCTTGGTGCCGGCCGAGAAGTTCACCAGCGCATCCGCGTTGCTGGACGCTTGGACTTGCTCCCGGACCAAGGTGGTGGTGCCCGAGAGGTAGCCCCGCCCGACCTCCCACTCAGCGCCCGCGGCGATGCAGTAGAAGAAGTGCTTGTTCGTCCCAAACGCGTCGTTGAAGGTCTGAAACCCGGTCGGCGGGGAGCCGGAAAGCGTGACGTTTCCGGTCCCCGTCGTCGTGGTCGTGTCCTTCACGCGGTCGGCGAAATAATTGCCGGGCATGAAGGCCTCCTCAGGTGATGGCTTCGAGCTCTTCAGCCGAGAAGTAGCGCATGGTCGTCTCGCCTTCGGCGTCGGTCCACTGCACCAGATAGACGATCTTGAGCGTGGTCTGGTCGAGCTCCGCCCCGATGATCTCGCCCTCGATCACCGGAACCTTCTGGCGCACCAGATCGCCCTTGTTGAAAGTCGCCATGGATTGCTCCTTTTGCGTTGAGGCTTGGCTTACGCCGAGGCCGTGTAAGTGACGTTGAGGGTGTCGCCGTTCGCCACGGCGCGGTTGCCGCCGCTGAAGGAGCCGGCCGAGTAGAGGATGCCGGTCGTGCCGCCCTTGGTGTTGTTGGAGATCAGGAAGCAGCCGTTGATGGTGGCGGTAGCGTTGATGTTGAACGCCGTCGCCGTGGTGGCCTTGGAGCCGGCCGAGGCCGAGCCGAAGGAGGGCGTCGGGCGGTTGGCGTTGGAATAGGCCGTGCTCTCCGTCCATCCCGCATGAGACGCAGCGGTGTCGCCCGCGGCGTAGGCCGAGAAGCCGGAGTTGTCGACCAGCCCGAGGAACCACGTGGCCGTGTAGCCCGAGCCCGAGAGGTACTTGTCGAGGAGGTCGTTCTTGCCGGCCGTGGTGACGAGGTTCTGGATCTCGTCCGTCCACTTCTCCTCTTCCATGGACGCCATCTCGGCGCGCAGGGCGTCGGCGAGGGCGACCTCATCGAAGAGGACGGCCTGCTCCCACCGCGCCTTGAGCGCCACGTACTCCTCGCGGCGCTCCTCGCGGGGGCCGATGCAGGACACGCGATACTTGCCGGTCGCGAAGACGGGCTCAGCCTGCTCGCTGTTGCGGGCAATGGCAGAGTTCATGGACGCCTGAGCCGCGGCGGCCTCGGCGGTGTGCTTGTCGGTCATTTAAGCCTCCTTGTTGCGCAGGCGTAGAGTGGGAATAATTCCGATGCGCCCACCGAATTCCGAGAAGTCGAAGGGGCGCTGGAACCTTTCAGAAAACAGGACTTCTCCTGTCGTCTTGAGGACGAAGTAGCCGTAGATCACGCCGGGCGGGCCGGCGAAGTCGAAGGTTACTTTCGAATGGGTGGCGGCGGAGAGGTTGTCATCGATCCGCCAATCGGAAGGCCTGAGCGTCTGGCGCTCATAGCCCTTGACGCTGGGCTCCTTCACATCGGAGCCGCGCACCGATCCCCGCTCCAGATCAGCGTCCTCGATCATGAGGCCGATCTCGGCTGCCGGGTACGTGATGGCCTGAAGGATGATGCGGATGCCTTCGGTGCTGTAGACGATCACGGCAGCACCTCCTCGATGCCGGCGATGAGGCCGCGCTCGTCGTAGATGATTTCTTTCCGCGCAAGCTGGCGCGCGGGCGAGCCGGGCTCCATGTCTGCCTCCTCTTGGATGACTGAAATCCGGCCGCGCTCGTCATAGGAGACGGTCTTGCGGATGCGCTGGGGCCGGCGCTTGCCGATCTCCTCCTCCTCGTCCGCGCCATCGTCTGGCGTGGCGTTGGGGTCGGTCGGCGCGGCACCGAGCGCGCCCATGCGCTGGGCCTCGGCGCGGAGCTCCGCCTCCTCGGCAGGGTCCATCGCCAGCCCATCCTCCGGGGCCTCCGGGAGGCCTGCGGCGCTGCGCAGGGCATTCTCCAGTTCCCGGTCGGGGAAGAGCGTTGCGCCCGCCCCGGTGAGCTTCTGGATGAAGTCGCCGAGCTCCGCGAGGTTGGGGTGCTCCAGATCGCCGGGGGCGACCTTGGGCATCATGGACGGCTCGAAGGCGTTGAGGGACCACAGCCGCGGCAGGAGGTGGCGGTTCACCACGTCGGACATGGCCTTGAGGAAGCCCCCGAGCGCCGAGGCGAAGAGCGCCGTCTTGTCCGAGGAGAGCGCGAAGGAGCCCACCGCGTTCTGGCCGAGGAAGATGAAGTCGGCGAGCACCGAGGTGGCGATGGCCCGGTCGTAGCGGTCCACGATCTTGGTCGTGTCGAAGGAGCGCGAGCCCGCCGTCGAGAGCAGCGTGAGGTCGAAGAGCTTGTTCCCGTTGGCGTCCGTGTCGGAGGGCAGGACGATGCCCTCGCGCTGGTCGCGCCGGATGGTGGTCACGAGATCCTGATACTGGGCGAGCACCCGCTTCTCGCGGATATCGGCCGAGGCGCTGAGGTAGGTGCCGGGGATGCGCGCCACCGGGAGCCCGGCCAGATCGCGCTCGACGCCGATGGCCTCGATGTTTTCGATCTTGGTCTTGTAGAACCACGGCCGATAGGCGTTGCGCAGGACCGAGCGCCCCTCCGGGTTCATGCGCTCCTCCGAGGTGCGGAAGAGCAGCATCTTCTCGATGGGAATGAAGACCTGAGGCCCGGAATAGGGTTGCTGCCACATGCCCCGGATCGAGCCGTCGTCCGGGTCGATATCCCAGCGCACCACGGTCGGCTGGGCGCGCACCGAGATCGAGCGCACGCCGATCTTGCCGTCCGTGTAGGCCGAGCGGCGCGAGCCGTCGCCTTCCTGCGGGCCGATGCGGCGTTTCCAGACGATCTCCAGCGGCGCGTAGCCGTAGACGAACATCGAGCAGGCGTCCGCGATCACCGAGGACCACGGCATGCTCATGTCGTGGATGACCTCCTCCACGAAGCGCTTGGCGTCTTCGGCCTCCGGGCTGTCGTCCACCGCCTGCACGGTCCACTCGGCCTGCCGGATGAGCATCGAGAAGGCGAAGATGACGGCCCCGATGATGGGGTCGTTGTCGCTCATCTGGCGGTAGGCCCGCGCGCCGTTGAGCCCTTGGAGCTCGCGGAGATATTCCTCGTGGACGAAGCCGCCAAACTGGCGCAGGCCCGTCGAGCCGATGCTATCGGGGTCGTAGACGACCTTGCTGGTGGAGCGGGTCTTCGGAGCCTTCACATCCAGTCTCCCGTGTCGCTCAAGTCGTATTCGGGGCCGTCGTAGCGGTCGGCCTCGCGGCGCGTCGTGCCGTCCCGGCCCATCCAGCTATCGGTCTTCGGCACGCTGAGCGGCAGCACCGCGTCGCGCATCGCCGGGCTCACCTGACGCCACTTCTCGACGGCCAGCGCGAGGGCCATGACGCAGTCGTCGTGGTAGCCCTCCGGGGCGGAGTAGCGGACGCCGTTGCGGGTGTAGACGTATTCGAAGAGCTCAAGCTCCGCGGTGATCGGCCCCTTGGGGAACTTGATCCACCGGCTCTGGATGGCGAGCGCGAGGCCTTCCATGAGGCGCTGCTTGCCGGCCGCGGTGAAGGTGAAGCCCTCCACGTAGAGGCGGCCCTTCTGGAGGGCCTCCACGATGGGGTCGCCCACGCCCGTGCTGTCGGCCAGCACCGGGGTCGTGCCGATGAGCTCGCCCACGCGCGCCGTCGTCACATCCCACGGGGTCTTCTGCCAGCGCTCGAAGCCGCAGCATGCGCCGAAGCGGTCGAGGCCGATGACCACGGTCCAATCGATGGACTTGGCCAGATCGATGCCGATGGCGACCGGGTCGGTCTCGGCGATGCCGTCCACCGTGCAAGCCGCGATGTGCGAGTAGCCGAAAGGGTTGCCCTCGTCCTCGCTCGCCTCGGCGAGATAGAGCTCCTTGAAGACGTGCTCCGGCAGGAGCTTTTGGGCGTCTTCGATTTCCGCCTTCTCCAGCACGCCGCCGGCCACGGCGTCCCATGCGTTGAGCTTGGCGTAGCTCATGCCGCTCTCGCCGGCCTCGGCCATGCGGGCGAGCCGGTAGAACCAGTTCTTGCGGCCCTTCACGTTGCCGATGGCGCGCAGCGGGCCACGGGTGGCGGTGAGCGTCGAGCGAACCGCGTGCCAAGCCTCCTCGCGGGCGCGGGAGGCCTCATCGATCACCGCGGCATACACGTCGTCGCCGTAGAGGTTGTCGGGCTTCTCGGCCGTCTTGAACCATATGACTTGGCCGGTGATGAGCGAGATGGTGAGATCCTGCTCATTCGTCTTGATGAGGTCGCGCGGGAGCCCGAGCTTCATGCGCCGGTAGGCGATCTTGGCTTGCGCGTAGACGGGAGCCACCCACCAGAAATTGTGGCCGCGCTTGCCTTGGATCGCTTGCTCGAAGAGCCACGCGATGCAGGCGGAGGTCTTGCCGGCCTTGGTCGAGGCTTCGATGAAGGCGTAGCGCGACGGCAGCCCGTCCACGTCCTTGCAGTCGAAGATGGCGGCGCGCTGCTTGGGGTACAGCCACGGCCGCTCGTAGACCATGTGGGGACGGCTCACTTCTCGCCTCCCCGGTCGCCGATCTTGATCGAGAAGGAGATGGGCGGCATGTCCTCATCGCCATCGAGCGAGGCCTCGGCGTCGCCGGCCTTGATGGCGATCTTCATGTCCGACCAGCCCATGCGGGCCTTCATCCAGAAGATGGCCGCGGTGACGCTCTTGGGGTGCGCCGGGTTCGCCGCGATGGTCGCCAGATTGCCGGCGATCTTGGCATTGACGCGAGCGCCGCCCTTTTCCCACTCGTCCGCGTAGTATTTCTGGAGGGTCTCGACGGAAACGGTGGCCACGAGAGCCGTCTGTTCCTGCGAGTAGCCGATGGCTTTGCATAGCTCGACTATCGAGGCGATCTTCGCGTCCTTGACGTGCGGCGGCTTTCCACGGGGCCTTTTCGGGGCGTCCGGGATAACCTTTCGCTTCTTGGCCGCGGCCTTCGCCATTCTCCGCCTCGCTTTGCTCCCCCGGCACCACCGGGAGGGGGGAGCCAATGCCGGGGGAGCGCAGCGCACAACCCTCATGCGCGAAGCGGTTCGTATCATAGGCGTGAGAGAATTGACAGCCG
>JAIXZF010000024.1 GCA_027489835.1 Hyphomicrobiales bacterium | reverse complement strand
CCCACGAGATAGTCCAGCGCGCGGCGGGCGAGATAGGCGTCGACCAGCGCGCCGTCGATCTCGCGGGGCGCCATCAGGGCGGCGTTGACGGTTTCCTTGGTGATCGCGTTGAAGGTCACGCGCTCGACCGGCACGCCCTTGAGCGCTTTCTTCTCGGTCAGCGCCTGCAGCACATGCCAGGAGATGGCCTCCCCCTCCCTGTCCGGGTCGGTGGCGAGGATCAGCTTCTCGGCGCCTTTCACGGCGCGGGCGATTTCGTTGAGCTGCTTGGCGCCGCGGCCTTCCAGCTCCCACAGCATGGCGAAGTCGTTGGCCGGATCGACCGACCCGTCGCGCGGCGGCAGGTCGCGGATGTGTCCGAAGGAGGCCACGACCTCATAGCCGGAGCCGAGATACTTGTTGATCGTCTTCGCCTTTGCGGGCGACTCAACCACCAGCACTTTCATGAGCTTGGGTGCGCTTCCTGAGATCGAGAATCACAATGTGCGAAAGGCCGCGACGCGTGCGGCTGTCCGGCGGTCGAGCGGCGCGCAAACTGGTGCAACGCCGAGGATAAGTCAATTGAACGTGACCTGCGGTGAAATCACGCCCCGGAACAAGGCCCGATTCTTGAATGTTCATCCTCTGACCGTAGATTCCGTCACGGTACGGAGATTCAAGGGTGACACGCGATCCGCTGAACCGCCTGCTTCTGATCAACCTCCTGAGCGGAGCGCTCATCGGGCTGATCTTCGTCGGCGGGCTGCTCGCCGTCGACGCCTACGGGCTCAGGGGGCTGATGATGCGCGACGCCGACGGGCTGCTTGCCTTCGTGCTCCTATGCGGCGGCTTCATCGTCACCGCCGCCAGCGTGGTCGCCGGGTCCGCCGTGATGATGCACAAGGGCGGCGCCGGAGATGATGACGACGACCATCATGGCGGCGGACGCCGCCTTGAACCGGTGAAGGTCAGGGTCCGCCCGCGCCGCTGAGGTCTGGCGTCGCGCCGTTTGGCTGTTGGCAAGGCTTCCGCGGGCTTGCCGGCCCGCGAAGACAGGCGTAACCAGCCATCTTCGATGACATATCCCGGACATCCGCCCGTCGCCTTCGCGCGGCGCCACCTGCTCGGCATCCAGGGGCTGAACCGCCTCGAGATCACGAGCCTGCTCGATGCCGCCGAATCCTATGTCGAGCTCTCCCGCCAGGTCGACAAGAAGCGCTCGACGCTGCGCGGCCGCACGCAGATCAACCTGTTCTTCGAAGCATCGACCCGCACGCAGGCCTCGTTCGAGCTGGCCGGCAAGCGGCTCGGCGCCGACGTCATGAACATGAGCGTCGGCAACTCGTCCGTGAAAAAGGGCGAGACGCTGATCGACACGGCCGCGACGCTCAACGCCATGCATCCCGACGTGATCGTCGTGCGCCACCATGCGGCGGGCGCGGTGGAGCTGCTCTCGCGCAAAGTCGACTGCGCCGTGGTGAATGCCGGCGACGGCGCGCACGAGCACCCGACGCAGGCGCTGCTCGACGCTCTGACCATCCGCCGCAACAAGGGCGGCATCGAGGGCCTCGTCGTGGCCATTTGCGGGGACATCCTGCACAGCCGCGTGGCTCGCTCCAACATCATCCTGCTCTCGGCGCTCGGCGCGCATGTGCGGCTGATCGGCCCTTCGACGCTGATCCCGCCCGGCTTCGAGGGGCTGGGCCTGCCGATCTTCACCGACATGAAGAAGGGCCTGGAAGGCGCCGACATCATCATGATGCTGCGCCTGCAGCGCGAGCGCATGAGCGGCTCGTTCATCCCGTCCGCCAAGGAGTACTTCCGCTATTTCGGGCTCGACCAGGACAAGCTCGCCGTTGCCAAGCCCGACGCGCTGGTGATGCACCCCGGCCCCATGAACCGCGGCGTGGAGATCGCCACAGATGTCGCCGACGGAGCGCAGTCTCTCATCAAGGAGCAGGTGGAGATGGGGGTGGCCGTGCGGATGGCCGTGCTCGAGGCGCTGGCCGGGCAGCGGCTCAATGCGTGAGGCGGTTGTCACCTATGCCGCGGCCGGACTGTTCTTCGCGGCGGTCAACCCCCTCTCATGGGCGCATCTCGTCGTTTCAGCGCTGCAGGGCTATCGCGACCGCTTCGACCGCTTCGTCACTTTCACGCTCTGGCTCATCGCAGCGAACGCAGCCACGGTTTTCGTCCTTGCACTGATGCCCCTTGGCGGCGGCTTCAAGCGGCTGTCGCCTCCGCTGCTGGCGCTTTTCATCGCGACCTCGACTGCGCTGGTGAACGGCGCGGCAGGAGCCATTGTCTTTGCCGCTGGCCGCTCGGTGCGTCGGTTGATGGATGGCCGGCTGGTGGGGCGGTGAGGGGCGGGTTCAGCAATGACTGCTTCGGTGTCATCCCCGGCGTCGCGGAGCGACGGGAAGGGGATCCAGCCCTACGGCGCGTGGTGGATTCCCTTCCCCTCCGCACCCTTTGGGTGCTCCGGCCGGGAATGACACCCAACCTTTTGGATACACCCAACCTTGTGGATTCCTTTCCCGCGCCTTCGGCGCGCCGGGAATGACAACGGGGAGGAGCGATGAATGATCGCTATGTGGTTTACATGCTTGCCAGCAAGCACAACGGCACGCTCTACATCGGCGTCACCGGCAATCTTCTCCTCCGGATCGAACAGCACAAGGCACGTACCGTCGCCGGCTTTACGCACCGCTATGGCGTGGACAGGCTGGTCTGGTTCGAACGTCACCGTGACATTCACGAAGCCATTGCACGCGAGAAGCAGCTCAAGGGCTGGAACCGGGCGTGGAAGATCAAGCTCATCGAAGCTGGCAACCCCGACTGGGTGGAGCTTGATGCTTCAGGCTGAACAGAATGGTGTCATTCCCGGCCGGAGCGCCCGGAGGGCGCGCAGGGGAAGGGAATCCACCCGCTCGAGCCGAACTGGATCCCCTTCCCGACGCTGCGCGTCGCCGGGGATGACACCGAAGGCTGCTCCATGACCCTCGCCCTCCTCAACGCCCGCCTCATCGACCCTGCCAGCGGCTCCGAAAGCCATGGCGGTGTCATCATCCGCGACGGCCTGATCGACGCCGTCGGGTCTTCCGTGAGGCAGGGCCAGGTTCCCGAAGGCGCTGAGGTTCATGACTGCGCAGGGCTCGTGCTGGCGCCCGGCCTGATCGACCTCTGCGCCTTCGCGGGCGAGCCGGGCGCGGAGCATCGCGAAACCCTGCGCACGGCGTCGGAAGCTGCGGCGGCGGGCGGGGTGACGACGCTGGTGTGCCGCCCGGACACGTCGCCGGTCGTGGACGATCCGGCCATCATCGACTTCATCAAGCGCCGGGCACGCGACAAGGCCGTGGTCAACGTGCTGCCCTCGGCGGCTCTCAGCAAGGGCTTGCACGGCGCGGAGATGACCGAGTTCGGCCTCCTGATGGAGGCTGGTGCGGTCTTCTTCACTGACGGGCCACGCTCGGTGATGAACGCGCAGGTGATGCGACGGGCGCTGATCTATGCGCGCGATTTCGGCGCGCTGATCGTGCATCATCTCGAGGACCCGACCCTGCGTGGAGAGGGCGTGATGAACGAGGGCGAGTTCGCCTCGCGCCTCGGCCTGCATGGCATCCCCCATGTGGCCGAGACGATCGTGCTCGAACGCGACCTCGCGCTCGTGGCCGCGACGGGCGGGCGCTACCATGCCAGCATGATCTCCTGCTCGGGCTCGATCGAGCTGATGCGGCGCGCCAAGGCCGCGGGGCTGAACGTGACCTGCGGCGTCTCGATCAACAATCTGGCGCTCAACGAGAACGATGTCGGGGCCTACCGCACCTTCTGCAAGCTCTCGCCGCCGCTCCGGCACGAGAACGAGCGGCTGGCGCTGGTCGACGCGCTGGCCGACGGCACGATCGACATCATCGTCTCGGACCACGACCCGCAGGATGTCGAGACCAAGCGCCAGCCCTTCGGCGAGGCGGCGAATGGCGCGGTCGGGCTGGAAACCATGCTGTCGGCTGCGCTGCGGCTGCACCATTCGGGCGATATCGCCCTGCCCCGGCTGCTCGCGGCCATGAGCTCGGCGCCGGCGGACCTGATCGGCTCGAAGGCCGGGCGGCTGAGCGTCGGCGCGCCGGCGGACCTGATCGTGATCGATCCGGACGCGCCTTACGTGCTCGACAAGGCAAAGCTCAAATCCCGCTCGAAGAACTCGCCCTTCGACGAGGCGCGGATGGAAGGCAAGGCCGTAAAGGTCATCGTCGGCGGGCGCGTGGTGGTCGGCTAGGACGTCGTTGGGGACTTAATTCAGACGTGCCGACCTCTATACCCTCATCCTGAGCCTGTCGAAGGACGAGGGATCCAGTGACCGCATCGACTGGAACTTATCCTTCGACAGGCTCAGGATGAGGCCTTCGACATGTTGGGGAAGAGGCGTTCGAGCGGCTCAGGATGAGGCTTTCGACAAGCTCGGGATGAAGCATCCGACAAGCTCAGGATGAGGATTCTCGGATCATGGAATGTCCGACCCGGGAATGACGCGCCCTACTGCTCGAGCCTGATCCCCGCGACGCGGCAGAGCTCGATCAGCGCCGCTCGGTCGGCAGCCATGAAGCGTGCAGTCTCGTCCTCGCTCCAGGCCGCAGGCTGGATGACCAGCTCGCGGTAGCGTAGCGCGAGCGCGTCGCTCCGCATGGCGCTGGCGATGGCCTCGCTCAGGCGCGCGCGGATGGCTGGCGGCGTCGCCGCATGCGCCACGATCGAGGCCCAGCCGGGATAGACAAGGTCGATGCCCTGTTCCCGCAGCGTCGGCACATGGGCGAGCTGCGGCTGGCGGTCCGCGGTGGTCACGCCCAGCGGCTTCAGCTTGCCGCCCTCGATGTTGCCGAGGCTGGCGGCGAGCGAATCGACCATCACCTGGACATGGCCGCTGATGACGTCGGCCTGGGCCAGGCCAGCGCCGCGATACGGCACATGGGCGAGGCGGATGCCGGCGGCCCGCATGATCATCTCGAAGACGAGATGGTTGGTGCCACCAATGCCGGCCGAGGCGTAGTTGAGCGCGCCGGGCCTGGCCCTCGCGTAGGCCACGAACTCGGCGAGCGAGGCGACCGGCAGGCCGGGCGCGGCGTTGAGCACCAGAGGAAACAGGCCGAGCATTCCCAGCGCCGCGAAATCGCGCTCGACGTCGTAGGGCAGCTTCTGGCCAAGCGCCGGAGCGGCGGCAAAGCTGGCGGCGGTCGCGACGAGCAGAGTGTGGCCATCGGGCGGGGCCGCGAGCAGCGCCTGCCCCGCGACGATGCCGTTGGCGCCGGGCCGGTTGTCGACGATGACGGACTGGCCAAGATCCTGAGCGAGCGCCTCGGCCAACCGCCTTGCAGCGATGTCGGTTCCGCCCGACGCGGCGAAGGGCACCAGCAGCGTGACGGGCCGGGCCGGATAGCCCTGCGCGCGGACGGGGCCACCCATGGCGGCGGCGGCCGCGGCGCCCAGCAAAGTCCTGCGGTCGATGGTCATGGCGAGGCCTCCCCCGCCACTGTCCGGGAGCACGCTCCGCAAAGCAAGCCGCGGGCTGCGTCAGACCGTGCCCGGCGGCGCCACAAGCGCCCGCTCGATGGCGGTCATCACGCGCGGATCGGTGGGCTCGGTCGATGTCGGGAAGACGGCGGCGATGCGGCCGTCGCGGCCGATCAGGTATTTGTGGAAGTTCCAGCGGGGGGCATCCGCGGGCCGCTCGCGGGCCGCCCAGCGATAGAAGGGATGCGCGCCCTCCCCGATCACGGAGGTTTTGGCGGCCAAGGGGAAGCTGACGCCGAAGGTCGAGGAGCAGAAGCCCATGATCTCCTCGTTGGAGCCCGGCTCCTGCCCCGCGAAATCATTGGCCGGAACGCCGATGATGGTGAGGCCACGATCCTTGTAGCGCGTCCAGAGCTGCTGGAGGCCCGCATATTGCCGGGTGAAGCCGCAGCGCGAGGCGGTGTTGACCACCATGACCAGCCGGCCGCGGAAATCGGCGAGGCGAATGACGCCGCCCTCGATCCCGTCGAAGGAAAAGGCGTGGGCATTCTGGCTCGCGGCCCTCGCCTGCCCTGCCGCCATCATGGCTGGCACGGCCATCAACAGGCTCCGTCGATCGATCATGGTCGCCCTCCCGCCTTCGATAGCCGATACGTCGCGCAGGCCGCGCCGGATGCGTCCAGAATGCGTCGTCGGCACGCTGACGTAAAGAAAGCTTGCTTCGGCCTCAACGCGGAACGCCGCGCACCCGCCGGATGTTCCGCGACAAGCCGGCGCTTGACCGCCTCCGCACGCTCACCCCATCTACGAAGCATGGATGCCGCCCCCCTCTCCCTGTTCGGCCTGTCCGAACCCGTGCTGCGCCTCGGGGCTTTCCTCGCCATCTTCGGCGGCATGGCGCTGTGGGAGTTCCTCGACCCGTGGCGCGACGCGAAGCAGGGGCGCGCCGTCCGCTGGCCGGCCAATCTCGGCATCTTCGCCGTGGACATCGTGGTGGCGAGGCTGGTGTTCCCGGCCTCGGCGGT
>JAIXZF010000253.1 GCA_027489835.1 Hyphomicrobiales bacterium | reverse complement strand
CTCGGCTGCACGATCCCGCAGATGGTGGAGATCAGCGTCGTCTTGCCGGCGCCGTTCGGGCCGAGCAGCGCGATGATCTCGCCTTCCTCGATGTCCAGATTGACGGACTTCAGCGCCTCGAAGCCGGAGGTATAGGTCTTCCTCAGATTACGGACGGAGACGATCGACGGCATGGAATCCTCAGATATGAGAGCGGCACCCGTAAAGCCGGCTGCACCGTTCGACCACTGAACCACAACGCGCCGCGTTGGTTGCCCGCATGTCGGTTCGCAGGTTGGCGTCGGGGCCGTGCCGGCTGCCGAGTTGCGGCGATGGCGGCCAGCCTTGGCCGGATTGCCAAGCTGCCGGCCGCGTCTTCTATCGCAGGTGTCGCCCGCAGCGAAGCGCTGGTTCACGCATTGGGCCGCCTGATGAGCTTCCATGTGCGCAGATCGGCCAGAACCTTGATCAGGGCAGCGAGCACAAGCAGGCAGAGCGCCGCCTTGGACCATTGCCCCATCGCGCCGTCGACCAGCATCGCGTGAATCACGCTGCCCACCGCGATCGACACCGCCAGGCCCGAATGGCCGAGGCGCCAGATTCTCGGACGGATGCGCAGGGGACCTCGCAGGATCGCCAGCAAGGCGGCTGCGAAGACGGCCCACATGGCGACAACGCCCCAGACGGAGAACGGTGTCGGCGATTGAAAGAGCAGCGCGTCGATGACGTCGGGAGCGCTCGTCAGCCACAGCCCTGCGACATGGGCGACGACCATGGCGACCAGCCCGGCCCCCGCCCAGCGGTGGATGAGCCGGCCAGGCTTCGCGGGCAGGCCCGGCAGCTGTCCACCCGCCAGCAATGGCTGCATCAGGACAAGGCAGAGCGCCAGGATGCCGGCGAAGCCGGACGCGATGTACACCGGATCACGCCATGCCAGCAGCGGGCTCATCGCTGCGATGCCCAGCGGCGCCGCGACAGCTGTCGCCAGACCGGCCCAGACCAGGGCGGCGCGGACGGGCGCCGCGCGCGATGACTTCATACGGCTCAGACCGGTTGAAGCACGAAGTGGGCGCTGAGGCTCGTATCGCGCGCACTGGCCATGACAGGACGCAGGAAGACGGTCTTAAAGCCGTCGCCTTCAAAGGCGAGATGCCCATGCGCCTGCCCGAAGGCCGGAACGATCTGAGGCATCTCGAGCCGGAATACGCCGTCCGGACCGGTCAGTGTCGCTCCGTGGCTATGCGGGTCATCTTCGCGTCCCTCGGTGGTGTGCGCCCAGATCTGAACACGCATGCCGGCGAGCGGCGCGCCATCGCCAGCCCGCCGCACAGTGCCCGACATCCAGAAGCCGCCCTTTCCGATGCGCGGAACGATGGCCGCACCGGGGATGTAATTGTTGGCGCCGCCCCGCATCGTCGGCGTCGGAGGGAGGCCTTGCGCCCGGGCCGGCGAGATGAAGCCGGGTGCTCTGGTCAGCAGCGCAGCGCCGCCAGCGACCAAGCCCATCGTTACAAAGTCACGACGGCTCATAGGTTCATGGATCAATGCAGTCCCTCCTTCGTCGCGCAAGCCATCTACGGCTGCGGTCCCCGCGGGGTCCAACCACGGACACGGCGCGAATGTCTGCAACTCCTGACGCCGATACATAGCGAAGTCCGCCAATATGCGAAGCCACCGGACGCTACACTTTGCTGTGACCCTCGTTTGCCCGGGCGGCAGAGCCCACCAGCGGATGCCGTAGCGGGGCTTGCCTGAGCAAAGTCTCCTGTCGCCGCACTTGCCGCCGTCGAGGCCGGCGTTGAACAGGCCGGCGGCGTCCACCTGCCCAGCGCCGTGGGCAAAGGAGAACTCCTGCCAGATCCGGCAGACTTCATTGAAGGACGCTTGCGCGCCCATCACAGCGACAGAGGCTAAGGCTTTCCGATTGCGGCTTCTCTGCGCGATCTCTTGCTCGGCATCAACAAGATCGCGATGTAACTGGACCAGCGCCGGAAATTGCCTTGAATGGTCAGGTTATCAGCTGACGGGCCGTCTTCGAACGCAGCAGGCCGCAGTTTTACGAAATCAGGGGCAAATGGCGGACAGGGCGGGATTCGTATCGAACGCTCGCAAAAATCTAAGTATTTGTTATGTATAGATATTCTTTAGGCCTATGCCTCTCTTATGTTGCCCACCATGTAACCCAGTTCCAGACCTCTCGCGGGGGTCACGGTCGGCGTTCTTCAACACCATCGGCGATGCGCTGGATGTTGTCGAGCGCGCGCGCCGTGGGCACGTGCTCCGCGTCGAAGCGCATGAGAATGACGGGCGCCTTGGTCGGCTCGTCCTTGCTCGTCGGCTTCAGCAGCGCGAAGGCGGCCGTGACGATGGCGCCCGCGACGGTGATGAAGGCGACCCAAACCTCAGGAGTCCAGTTCATGAGGCTCAGCCCTTCAGATCCCGCGCAGCGGACCACATGATCTTCAGCTCGAACCCGGCGAGCACGACGTAGACGGACGCCGCCCACAGCCCGACCGGAGCCGCGAGCAGGAAGGTGTAGGAGGCCAGCGCCCAGATGGGAGCCGCCATCAGCGAAACCGCCATGCGCGCCAGCGGCGAGCCCGTCGGAGCCAGACCGTTGACCACGAGCGCCGCGCAGCGGATCACGCCCATCACGAACATCAGGGCAGCCCACGCCTTCTCGGGCATGATGTCGAGCAGCGGCTCGAACAGCGGCCCGACCATGGTCGGGTCCGGCAGCATCAGGACGAGGCCGATGGCGAGCATGATGAGCCCGTGCTCCCATTCGAGGATGCGGCCGGGCTTGGACGGAAACAGGTACGGCATCAGCGCTGGCCGCGGCAGGCTCGGGAGGCGGAGTCGAGCCGGTCCCACTCCGATGCCAAGGTATCGGGCGCCGCGCCGGCCGCGATCGCGGCTTCGAGCTCCGCCTTGATCGTCACGAGCTTCTGGCGCTCGGTCGGCGTCGGGCAGGCCGGGGCCCATGCTGCCTGGCGCCCAACTTCCCGCGCGACCGATCCCCATTGGAGGTTAGCGCCCTGGTGCTGACAGGCGCTCAGCAAGAGCGTCAGCGACGCCGCGAGCGCCACCGCGATGCGCTGCATTGATACGGGCCTGGTCATCTGCCGCTCCCATGACTTGTTGGTCGAGTTGATGTTGTGCCCGGGCCGCCCCCAGATCGTTGGCAAGCCGCTCGCGCCGGGCATCGGCCCAGATCTCGAGCAGCGCCTTGCCGAAGGCGTCCACGAACAGCTTCGCGATGGCTGCGAAGATGGCGCTCACCGGGAGGCGAACCCCAGCATGATCGCCTGCGACGCGATCACGAGCGCGAACAGCGCCACGATCGCGAGCGCTATCCAGCCGGGCGCGCGGCGGCTCATTGCAGCGCCGCCGTCGGCATGACGTCCAGACGGGCGATGATCCGCTTTCGGATTCCCTCCTGCCCGCCGAGCCACGCCTCGACCCAGCGCGGGCCCTGCTCGATGGTGTAGCCAACGGCGTGGCGCGCGACCTCCGAGCCGATGTCGACCGTCAGCGACCTGCCTTGCGCGGCTCCCGCGGTTGCGTTGATGCCATAGGAAACCGCCTTCGCGAGCAGCTGCTCGACCTGCGCAGTTCGGACCAGCGACTGCAACTGCTCGGGCAGCAGGCGAAGGCCCCAGGTGATGACCGGGAGGACGACGGCCGACACGGTCATCAGCGCGGCTGCGGCCCAGTCTCCCCACGGGATGACCACGGATGTCGAGGACGCGGCCTGAGCGAACGCAGGCATGACGAAGGGGCCGAGGACCAGAAGCAGGATCGCAGCGGGGAGCAGTTTTCGTAGGGCAGACATGGGTGACCTTTCGGGTTGGGCCGGCCGGGCCGGCTGGTGGATGCAGGCGCGACGGATCAGCCCGGCGCGGGGGTGAAGTCGATGTAGAAGGTGTCGCCCGGCTTGAACCTGCCGATCAGCGCCGGATTGGCGAGGTGAAGCTGCAGGTTCAGCGAAGGCGAGAACTTGGCGAAGGTGTTGTCCTCGTCGCTGCCGTCGGCGGGGTACTTGGTCGCCGCGACCCCGTGGAAATGCAGGATTTCCTGCGTGACTTCCCCGCTGGCATTCGGGTACGGCGTGACCGCCCCGACCTTCACTTTCGCCCTCATGGTGCGGCTGGTGTCGTTCGACATGGCATGTTCCTTCGTTCAACCGGGATCCGCCCGGACGGAGATCAGGTTTCGCGGCCCTCGCGGGCAGTGGGCCGAATAATGGGAGGCGTATGGCCGATGGCCGGCGCTGGAGCGGAGCGCGGCCACCAGTAGGCGACGAGGCGCGCTGTGCCGTATTCGGCCGCGGTCGCCGCGTCGCTCTGATTGCCGCCGACGCCGATGATGCGCCCGCTGGACAGCTGGCCGGCATAGAAGTTGACATGGCCCTTGCCGCTGGCCTTGGCACCGCGCCAGAAGGTGGTGATGGCGCCGAGCGCCGGGCCGGCGAGGCGGACGAATTCCGGCGATCGCTCGAAGCTGCGCGCAAGGCCGGAACGCGTGCCGGGCACGCCGGCGACCTCAAGCATTGCGTTGGCGAAGTCCGCGCACCATGGCCTGGAACCATCCTCGGTCGCAGCGTCGCTGGTCGTTCTGCCAAGGGTGCGGTAGGCGATGATGCGGCGGTTGGAGTCGCGCCCCGAGGCCTCGCGCTGGCCGATCTCGGCGATGGCAAGCGTCAGCCAGAGCGGCACGCTGGGGGCGGCCACGGCGATGCGGCTCGCGACCAGATTGGGCCAGAGCGCGAGCTTGGTGCGCGGGCCGACGATGCCGTCAACGATGAGGCCGCGGTCGCGCTGGAACTGCCGGAGGGCACCGTCGGTGCGCGCTCCCCATGCCCCATCAAGGGGTCCGGGCTGATAACCGTGCGACACCAGCGCGCGCTGGATGTCCAGCACGGTCGCGTGACGGGCGGGTGAGGGCGTCGAGGATGCGGAGGAGGAGCCCGCCATGGTGCGCTTACCCGGTCCGGGTTCGGCGCCTCATGCGCGGTATGGGAGCAAATTACCTCTTTGCGGGGGGCGCGGCAAGGCGAGGGCCGCTAGGCAATGCTGCCAGGCGGGTCGCTGTTGCCCATCCTGTCGATCGCCAGTTGCAGCCTGCGCTGCTCCGCGGCCTTTCGCGCCCTGGCAAACGACACAACCGTGCCAGCCTGGGGCGCGTCACCGAGCGCTGCATAGCCGGCGGCCGTGATCTCGATCGCCGGCCGATCATTGCAGTCCGGCTCGGGTCGATCGGCGCCGGCGTCATCGAGGATGCCGAGATCGGCCGCGACGGCTTCGAGCTGCTCGACCCTCGCTTCCAGCGCCACGACGCCTTGCACGATCACCTCAAGGTTCGGGGCCACCTCCGCAACGGCGCCGGCAGGATAAGCCTGAAGAGCCAGCGCGTGCTGGGTCAGGTCAGCCGAAAGCACCTTCAGGAATGTCGAGAGCTTGGGCAGATGTTGCAGGTCACTCATCGTGTGGAACCTCCAATGGTGGTTGAAGCTGGGCGGACCATCCGCGGAAGTCGTCACTGCGGCATCGGGAGCATGGGCGCGGCGCGCCGAGAGCGGAGAGCACGACGCCCGTTCCGTCGCATGCGCGGCAGCGGCCGTCCGAAGACCGTCGGCGGGCCTGCTCGCACGATCCGCAGGTGCATTCGTCTCCTGTGGGTGGCGGATCGGTCATGCAGCGTCCTCTGCAAGATTCTCGATCGCCGGTTCGGCATCGATTCGACCGTGGCCCGGCACGGCATCCGCCATGATCGACCGCACGCAGGCCTGCATCTTCCTGACCGAGACGGCATTGCCGATCTGCTTGATCTTCTGGGTCTTGGTGCCGGCGAACTCATAGATCTGATCTTCGTCGTCGAACCCCATTGCCGCGCCCAATTCCTCGGGCTCGAGCATCCGGAACAGGATGTCGAAGTGCTGTCCCGGCTCGATGAGATCGACGTGACCGGTGGCGGCGATGGTTGGCGCCGGAAGGTCGATGTCATGCACGCGGGGCGTTTGGCCGGGCCGCTCGCCATGCTGCGCCACGATGAAGGCGAGTTCGCCGCGGTTGGCCCCCGTGATCGTCGGGAGCGGATCGTCTGCAGCGCGCGCGCGATCGGAGCCGTCGTCATGGGTGACCGGCATGACGAGTGCGAATTCTCCGCCCTTGGCCGTGGTCATCGTGGGGACTGGCTGCTCCAAGGGGCGCGCGCCAGCGCCGCCTCCGGACTGCGTGACGGGAACGACGAGGCCGAAGCGGTTCTTGGCAGTGATGGTCGGAAGAGGGGCGCCGGCGTCCGTGCAGGTCTCGCCCGAGCCCGATCCGTAGTAGGGCGAGATGAGCGCGAACTTGCCGCCGCCGGCCTGCACTGTTCCGAGCGGGTGATCGATGCTCTTTGCGCGCCGAATGTCGGCCGTGGGGTCCTCCGGGTCGCTGCCATGAGCCACCGTCGCAAGGAATGGCTCGATCAGCATGTGGCTGTGCTTGGCGACCTGCGTCGGCGTCGGCTCGTCGATGGATCGCGGAGCGCCTTCCGAGTGACGCGAAAGAACGATGGGTTGGGCCAGCGCCACATGCCCGCCGGTCGCGAGCGCTGGCAACGGCGCATCGACACTGCGGCCGTCCATGTGCCGGCGCAGGATCACGAGATAGGGTTCGGGCCAGCCGAATTTGACCGCGCCCGCCTCGATGCGCGCCAGCGTCTTCGCGGCCAGCGGCTTCTTCCGTCCGAAGATGGACTTTCCCTTCTTCGACCAGTCGATGATCTCGCGGGCCGGCCGCCAGGGCTTGAGGCCTGGAAACGGTGCGAGCTTGTCGTTGCCCGGCCTGGTATGCGTCGCCGCAGGCCATATCACGCGCCTGCGGTCGGATCGGGCCATGAGGATGAAGCGTTGGCGCGTCGTCGCGTCGCCATAGTCGGCCGCATTGAGCTTGCGCCATTCGGGGTCAAAGCCCAAACGCCGGATCACGTCGATCCATGCATTGAAGTACTCACCCTTGCGGCTCTTGATCGGCTTACCTGTGTTTGGGTCGACCGGACCCCAGCCGGTGAACTCCCAGACGTTCTCGATGATGATCCGCCTGACGCGAAGCTCAGTCAGCCAAGTGATGATGTGCCATGGATCGGAGCGCTGTTGATCCGACGTTGGCTTGCCGCCCCGGGCGACGCTGTGATGGGTGCACGTCGGCGACGCCATGAGCAGGTCGAGATAGCCCTCCGGCACAATGATGTGCGGGCGAACGGAAGCGATGTCCTGAACGTAGTGCCGAGCCTCCGGATGGTTGCGCTGGTGCGTGTCGATCGCGACGGGCCAATGGTTGACGCACACAAGTTCCATGTCGAGCCCGAGCTCGCGAAGTGCTCGTGCGCAGCCTGTCGACGAGCCGCCGGCGCCGCACAGAAGGTCCGCGACGAGGATCTTGCGGTTCTGGCTGCTCATGGCTGCTGCCCCGCGACGTTCGCGGCTTCGGCGCTCTCGGCTCCTCGCGCCAGTGCGTCGATCTCGTCCAGTGCCTTCTTCAACTCAGAAGCCGAGCGTTCGACGGACTTTGCGACGCTGGAAAGCCCGCTATAGGAACAGAAGATGCCCGAACGGTAGACGGCGCCGACGACCCGGCCAAGCTGCTCGCAGTTAACCCATTCGTGCTCGCCGATCCCTGCTGCCTGCAAGACAGTCGCCAATCGCTGTTCGGCATCCTTGCCTCGCGCCTGCATGGCACGCCTCTCGGACTCGACGCGCGCCGTAATCCGCTGCTCCTCATTGGCGCGCTGCTCGGCCAAGGCCTTGCTGACCGCAGCGTTGACGACGCCGTCGTCCGTTTCACCTGCCCTACGCAGCAGCGCCGCCAACAGGCTTCGATCAAGCGGCTGAGGCGTCAGCGCAGGCGCCTTCTTGACGATGCGCGTGCGGGACTCCCAAACGTTGATCAGCCCCCATGTCCTGGGCACATCGTCGGCCCCTGCGATGTTGGCCGGGCACGCAAGATAGAACCGGTCCATGTACTTCATCATGGCCTCGGTCTTCGCCGGATTGTCGATCTCGCGCTTGAGGTCCGCCTTGCTGACCTTGATCTCGACACCGACAAGTTCCTGGCCGACTGATGGCCATATCCCGACGGCGACGCAGTCGAGCCAGTTGGTCAGGTCGCGCCCAGTCCCGTTTCCGACCTCGTCGAAGATCCTCCACGCTGGCGGTGCGAAGGTGCCGCGCAGGGCGACGCGGATCTGCTTGGCGGTGATCGGCTTGGCGGGTTCTGCGGCTGACGGGGTGAGAATGTCGCTCATGCCGCCCTCCCGAGGCCATGGTAGTCCCACAGGCCCTGTGCCCCTTTCGCAGGAATCGGCGGCTCACACGGCTGCACGTGCAGCATCGGCCAACCCCAGTTGAAGGTGCCTTCACGGTCGCTGTCATTGCCGGACGACGCTCCAAACTCGCGAGCGCAGACATCTCCCCGCTTCGGTTCGCCGACGATTGCCGTGCAGACGATGTGAGACAGCGGCGGCAGCGGAGGCGGCGGTTCCTGCATGAACAGGTGGTCGCCGGAATCGACCAGGCTTGCGAGCACCCGCTTGAGGGCAGGGATGGCAATGTCGCCATGCAGGCACACAAGATGCTGCTCGCTGTTCAATCCCAGCAGCAGTGCGCGGACTTCGCTTTCCTTGATCGGTCGCGCGCCGGCATGGATGGCGATGCGCTGGCCGATGATGGCGCGTGGCGGTTTCCAGCCCCGAAACTCGTAGGGCTTGGCGCCGATCGCGATGAGGCTCGCCCAAGGCTGCCAGACGGTGAGAGCTTTCATGCGGACAGCATCGCCTTTCGTGCGCGCTTGAGGTCGTTGGGCTTGGGGATGACGACGCGCACGATGCGAGCCGCGGGGCACTGGAAGGAGAGCCCGGGTTGCGAGCAATCGGGGTCGTGTTCGAGCTTGCCGACGGGCTCCACCTCGTAGACGACGCCCTTGCCGTGCGAGGCCGCATAAATGACCGCCGCTGCAAACTCGGTCGTCACGAAGACGCGGTCGTTGCGCACGATGGAGGGGGCCAACATGTGCCCGATCGAGCGCACACCCGTTTCGCTTGGCGGCCGCAACTTGATGAGCCCGCGGGGGCCTCCATGGAAATAGCGAGGCGTCATTGCACGCCGCCCCAGTGAGCGCCGTGATCGAGCTTGCCGGCCCAGGCAGCCTCGTTATAGCGGCGCAGCCACTCTTGGCCGGTCGGCGACAGCCGTTTGAGCTTGACCACGACGCGAGCCACGCCCGGTCTCGGGCGGAAATAGCTGTCCGGGTGGAACTCGTAATCGAAGATCATGCTGCGACCTCTTCGGCCGCGAACGTCGGGTGCTTCGATTTCATGTGGCGGGACAGGTTCTCGAAGGACCGGTTGCAGCACGGGCAGACGCCGGCAGCCGCGCGGCGCTTCAGCTTGGTGACCTGGCCCTTGGCCGCGGCCGCCTGACGGGCCGCCAGCGCGCGCTGGTTCTCGACGAAGGCGATCGTGTCTTCCATTTCCGCGATGCGCTGGCGTTCGCGGCTCAACTGCTCGGCAAGCTGGTCAGCCTTGCTCTTGCCGGCGTAGTGCATCGCGTGCCCCGAAGTGCAGTAGAAGGTGGAGCCCGGGTTGTCCCGCAGCCGCCGTTGGCGGTCGGCCTCGATGCCGAACGGAATCCCGCAAGCGCAGCAGAACTCCAGCACCAGATTGCCCGTGAAGGGGAAGTTCTGCGTCATGCGGGGGATCCTTTCGCGATTTCTTCGACGATGACGGATGCGTTGATGAGGAGGTCGGCGATGCGGCGCACCTTCAGTGGCTCGCTGCCGCCCTCGATGACGACGCCGCCGGTTACCAGCTTGCTCACGAGCCCCTGGCTGGCGGCGTCCGCGATGGCCTGCGCCGCGATCTGGCGCAGCGCTCCGCAAGTCTCCAGCAGCACGCGGGTCGAATGCGGTGCGCCGGACAGTGCTGCGACCAGCCCCGCGCGCTTGATCGCGCGCATCTGCTCTCGCTCGGGCTCCGACCAGTCGTCGGGCCAGACCGGGGACTGCGTCGCGTCGAGGTCGCACGACTTGCGCTGTTCCTCGATCTCGGCGCGGATCGCCCCGGATACCGGCATCGAATGGCGCTACATCACGCCCGGCAAGCCGATCCAGAATGCGTTCGTCGAGAGCTTCAACGGACGGCTACGCGATGAATGCCTCAACGAGCACGTCTTATCCTCGCTTGCCGAGGCGCGCCGGATCATCGAGGCTTGGCGTATCGACTACAACACCGTCAGACCCCATTCGAGCCTCGGCGGCCTCGCGCCATCAATGTTCGCAACCCGGCCCGGACAGGGCCAAAACTGATCCGCCCCGACGAAACTGGACCGTTTGAGGCTGGAGTTTTCCGCGCCATCATCCCTTGGCTGGGAGGAGCGGAAGACGATGAAGGCGAGCAAGTTTTCGGAGGCCCAGAAGGCGTTCATTCTGAAGCAGGGCGCTGACGGCGTGCCTGTGGCGGAGATCTGTCGGAAGGCCTTCATCGAAGCCTTTAACGGACGCTTCCGCAGCGAATGCCTGAACACCCACTGGTTCCTGACACTTGCGGATGCGCGCGAAAAGATGGAGGATTGGCTCAGATACTACAATGAGGTTCGCCCGCATGGTGGGCGCAGGTCTGAGCGAACTGCTCTCCGGGTGCCGTTGAAAATCTCAGCACCGGGTAGCCGCAACCTGCTTGCCGTCCGCTTGCCTGTTCTACCTGTTCTTGCCTGTTAACCTGCGCATTTTTCAGGACAACTCGTCAGGCCTCATACGGCTTTGGCCTCGGGGAACTCGTTCAAGACGTCAGCTTCCAAGCGCTTTCACCTACGTTTTCTGCGCTAGAACGCATGTTTTCAAGAGGCTGCCCTGTTGCAGAAGCGGCCGGCAGATGTGTCGTTTGTCGGAACTGGTGTGCGCTTAGGCGGTTTCCGATTGTCGTTTTGCGGGATGCAATAGTCGTAAGGCGGGAAGCGGTTGGCGTTTGACGGCGCCCGATCGTCATAATGCGGTTTCGCATTGCTTCTTGCTGGGACCTGATTGCCGTTACGTGCAACGGCGGTGTCGCCAGGCGAAAGGGTAGACCGCGCTTTGACGTGGCAACGGATCGATCGGTGATTCGCGGTCTTTTTGCCGATGATCAGCGCCAACCAGCGAATGCAGGTGTTCGACAATCCAAACAAACGTTCTTTTTGAAGAAAATCACATTTTTGAAGGTTTTGCGAATTTCTTCAAGCGCGCTTGAAGGAGTTTTGAAGATAGGCAGATTCGTCAGACTGCTGGCTGCGTGATCGAATTACTTTTTTGCTTGCCAATCCAAATGTTTGTTTCACCTTTGTTCGCCTGAAGCGAACCAAGTTCCAATGATGATGCATACAAATCCGAAGATCGAGATGGCGCCGCTCACGTCGCTGCGCCCTTACCCTAACAACGCTCGGCGGCACTCGCGCAAGCAGATCCGGCAAATCGCCGAGAGCATGCGGCGCTTTGGCTTCACCAATCCTGTGCTCGTCAGCGACGAAGCGGAGATCATCGCCGGGCATGGGCGAGTGATAGCAGCTAAAGAGCTGGGGCTCCATGAGGTGCCTACCCTGCGCCTATCACATCTAAGCCCAGCTGAGCGCCGGGCCTACGTTCTGGCGGACAACAAGCTTGCGCTCAATGCCGGATGGGACACCGAAATCCTGGCAATCGAGTTCGAGGCGTTGGCTGAGCTCGACTTCGACTTATCGCTGACCGGCTTCTCGATCGCCGAGATCGACTTCACCCTGGAGCAGGCCCGTGAGGCTAGGATCGAACCAAGGCCTGCGGTCGACGTGATCCTGCCCCGGCCCTTGAACCCGGTGACGCGCTTTGGCGAGATGTGGCGTCTGGGCCGGCATCGGCTGCTGTGCGGCGATGCCCGCTCATCCGAAGATGTGGCGCGTCTGATGGGCAATGAGCCAGCCGATCTCGTCTTTACCGATCCGCCCTACAACGTGCAGATTGACGGTCACGTCTGTGGGCTCGGCTCTGTGCGCCACCGCGAGTTCGCGATGGCGGCGGGCGAGATGACGCGCATCGAGTTCACGCGGTTTCTGACCGCGACCCTTACCAATTCAGCTGCGGTTTGCCGCGACGGCGCCGTGGCCTTTGTCTGCATGGACTGGCGACATATGCGCGAGCTGCTTGACGCCGGCGAGGACGCCTTCACCGAACTGAAGAACCTCTGTGTCTGGAACAAGAGCAATGGAGGGATGGGCAGCTTCTATCGCTCCAAGCATGAGTTGGTCTTCGTGTTCAAAGTGGGCACAGCCGCCCACACCAATAGCTTTGGCCTCGGCGAAACCGGACGCTATCGAACCAATGTCTGGGACTATCCCGGCATCAGCAGCGTGGGTGGCCAGCGCATGGACGAGCTCGCGATGCATCCGACCGTCAAGTCGACGGCGCTGGTGGCCGACGCCATCAAGGACTGCTCGAGGCGCGGCGAGATTGTGCTCGACATCTTCGGGGGCTCCGGCACCACGCTGATCGCGGCCGAGACCTGCGGGCGCCAGGCCCGCCTGCTCGAATACGATCCCGCCTATTCCGATACCATTATTGCCCGCTGGGAAAGGCTGACGGGCAAGCACGCGACGCTTGCAGGAACAGATCAGCGGTTCGAGGAGGTTGCCGACGAGCGTGGAAGCGCTTCAGCGTCTGCCGCCGCAGCCGAGGAGCGCTGACATGGCTGGAGAGGACCGTGCCGGCCAAATCCCACCGCATGTGGTGGAGAAGGTCAAGCGCGAGCTGATCGGCATCGGTGGCGCCCAGCCTCCCCGAGTCGGACGGTTCAAGCCTGGCCAGAGCGGCAATCCCAAGGGGCGGCCCAAGCGCAGACCAGACTTGGCCCTGCCGCCGGGAGGGCAGGGGCTTAATGCCACGACCGTGCGTCTTGCTATGGCGCCCGTACAGGTCAAGGACACGGGCAAGACCGTTTCGATCCCGATGCATGAGGCGATCGTGCGGGCACAGATGGCAGCAGCAGCGCGCGGAAACCCCCTTGCACAGCGAGATGCCTTGCAGCGCATCGAACGCGCCCTCTGCCAGGCCGGGCGCGAGTTGCAAGACCAACATTCGCAGTGGCAGCTATACTGTGATGTAAAATGGGCTGAAATTGAACAGGCCAAGCGCGACGGCAAGCCTGTCCCAAACCCGCTTCCCCATCCAGACGACGTCGTGCTTGAGCCTGGCGAAGAGGTGCGCTTCGAAGGTCCCGTCAATGAAGCTGACGCTGAGCGATGCGCGTGGACCTGCAGCTTTCGTGATGCGCTGCTATTGCAGGATGCCCTTGATGAGAAGCTGGCGTACGCCAATGATGGTGACCGATACCGCTCCGGGGGCTCCTATCGGTGGGCCCTGGAATTCAACAATCTGGTCTACAAGCGCTTCCGGCTGACCGAGGATCAGCTTTTTTGGCGTGTGATGCGCAACGGCATGATACCAAAAAGAGAGCTTTTGAAGACTGTCTTTCAGACATGGAGCAGTCTGGGCGTGAATGCTCCGAGGGGAACACGGTTTGCCTCGCTCGATTCCGTCGCGGCGATCTCTGAATGCCTGGGCGACCTGTTGGACGCGCTCCGTGCGGGCGAGATCGACAGGCAGGAGTTCGCCCGGAGCGAATACAATGACGTTGCTCTGGACATCCTTGGAAGGTTCCGGGCCGGTCTGGCTGCTGAGCGACACAACTGACACGCGACCATCCAAGAAGACTTCGAACGCTGAGGCGTCGACCCGGTGATCCTGATCAAGCCGAACAGCATCGCCCCGAGGTTTCCAGACGTCCTCGGATTGCGTTGTGTGCTGTTGTTTGAACCCGGCGTGTGACAGCATCCCGTTTCGCGCATGCTTCACGGTGGGGTTATCGAACATCTCGCTATAGTCGAACACGTCCTGGCGCGCCCCCACAAGACGCCGATCTCGGTCCAGATGGCGTCGTCCTTGTCGCCTTCGACCATGAAGAGCGTGTGGCTCGGACGGTTGGGCTGGTTGGTGGTGGTGATGTTGGGTGTCTCCCGTTGGTTGGTCCGGCTGCGCCCTTCGCTGCCGGTCGGGTGATCAAGGCGCGGTGGCCACGAAGACGGCTTGCAAGGAGGCTCCGACCGAGGGACCCTCGGGGATACGGTTGGATGCCTTGCAAGGCGGCTGCCGCCGCGCTCACTCCGACCGTTGCTTGGCAGGGAAGGGGCAGCTGGCCCACGGGTGAAGCCCTGACGATCGCAAACAGCCCGACTCCGGGCCTTGCTGGTCTGGTCGAATCGACGGCGGGGATGCGTTCCCGGGCAGGGGATTGCGGGCTATTGGCGAGCCGCTAGGCTGGCGGGATGGACCCTGCTGAACTGCTCTGGACGATGCACCGCCTGAGGCACGCCGCCTTGTATTCATCACAGAAATGGAAGCGAACCATCCGCAATAGACCCAATGGTAAAATACACAATCGACAGCACGAGTGGCTGTCACTAGCGTCATCGAAATTGAGACGCAATGCACAAATAACATCTGAACTACATATAAATGACTCTGCGCGACGATGCCTGATGGAAGCGCCTATAATGACTGAGTCACTTGGTGATGTAGACGGCGCTGCACGCAATCGATCCCTTCTCGCGCGCGTCTTGCAATGGCCTGCGCTGTGCCTTGCGATGCAGGCGGCCCTGACAGCCTGCGCGCCTGCGCCCTTTACTATTAGCCCCAGCTACGGGAGCGGGCCGAGAAGCGAGTATTTCGACACGACGATGCTCTCGGCGCTGCCTGGAGAAGAAAGCGGAAAGGAAAAGTATCTTCGTCACAAAATTGTCAGCCGCGGAGATAACGAGACCTCCAAGCTGCTCAACATTATCGCGGAGGCAGGTGGTGCATGCAGTCGAACTGTCGCGGGATATGCCTGCCTTATTGATAGGAAGTACACAGCACAGTCATGTGACCGGCAGGGTTGCTCTACCTCTCCATGGCATTGGCAACTCAGAGTTAAATGGCCAGCGAACCAGGTCGGATTTACTCCGGACGTTCGAGCTTCAATTTTACTGCCAAAGGTGATTCGTATTAATCGGTGAATCAGGAGATAAAGATGCCCGGTCAATACTCAATTCAAGTTTGGAGCTTTCCAATAGCCGTGACTGGTGGAACAGCAAGCCATAGATTTCTGCGTCTTGTCAATGAATTCGGAGATACTGTCAAAGAATTGCATGGTGGAGCGAGAGGACCGAATGATACCTTTCAGACCACCGCTCCATATGGGACGCTTTTTGTAAAGGAAGGCGACCCAAACCTCCGTCAGCCAAACGGGAACGAACTACCCTATAAAGACAACCCCGTCGCCAGCACAGGGAGCCAAGCAGTCGCCTATGGCAGCCGCTATGAGGAAACTGTTGCGAGGGGCACGAAGACTGAGATGGAGCAGGGCTGGGCAGCGGCGAATTTCGCGAAAGAAGCGATCAACGACAAAAACCTAACATATATTCCAGTCCCAACCGGCGCTATCGACGATTCCAACTCAAACGGGTCAAACGGCGCACTCATTAAATCCGCCAGCAACGTCACCTATCAGAACGACCCGGCCTATTGGGGTACGCCAGGCTCGGTTGCCGAGCCACTGAACGCAGCGGAAATCAATGCTGCACGTGCAGCTGCGGGCAGTCCGGCCCGCACCGGTGTTGAGGACACGATTCTGGCGGGCGCACAGGTGTTTGACCCCGAATTTGGCGTCTTAACTGTCACCAACACAAGGATAAATGGTGCCACCGGAGACGTGCAATGGACTGAGGCACGTGCGCACACCATCATCGATCCATTGACAGGGCAGCAGCTTTTCAACCCGTACGGTGAGTTGGTTAAGTGGGAGACCTACGAGGACAATTCTGCCACGCCCGGGAATCCACTTCAGACAAGACTGCTTTATGACCCGCTGGACCAGCGCGCGGATGTACAGACGCGCGAAGATTATGGGCCGGACGGCCTGTTGGTCGGCATCAGCAAGCTGTACGATGACTTCACGTCCTGGCTGTCGAGCCGCTCGCTCAATGATGCCCATCTGGCGCGCATGGACGAAAGCGCTGTCAATGCGCTGACGCATGAGGTCGGACGCAGTGCTTTCCACGGCGGCGCGACGGATTCGGCAGTCCCATCTGTCTTGTCGATCGAGCCGCAGTTCGGCCCGGCCTTCGACTTTAGCGCGGGAGGCTACGATATTGACGTTGGAGGGGCTTACAACTCGACCCTTCCTTACGTGAACATCGAGAATGCAAGCTCCGGAGGCGACGACACCTGGCTTGGTTGGGACAACTCCGGCTATGGCACGTCGTACTATACCGGCGGATGGACAAGTTCGATCTTTGACGGCTGGGATTTCGACTGGTTCGAGCCGCTCGTGCTCGATCTCAACAATGACGGCGTCGACATCACGTCCCGGATTGATTCGACGGTGTATTTCGACGTCGATGGTGATGGCTTCAAGGAACAGACAGCCTGGGCCGGGCCGACCGACGGACTGCTGGTCATCGATCTTGCAGCCAACGGCAACGCCGGGGCGGATGGGGTGATTTCCCAGGCCAAGGAAGTCAGCTTTGCCGTCCAGACCGCAAATCCGGACGATACCGACGTGCAGGCGATCCGGACGCTGTATGACAGCAACAATGACGGCAAGCTGACGGCAGCGGACACGCGCTGGGGCGAATTCCGGGTCTGGAAGGACGCAAACCAGGACGGCGTCAGCACAGCTTCCGAACTGAGCACCCTGACGGCGCTTGGCATCACCGAATTCAACCTCACAACAGACAATCGCGCGTTGCAATTGCCCGATGGCAGCAAGGTGCACGGGTTCGGGAGTTTCACGCAGAGCGGCGCTGTCCGGGTCTATGGCGACGCAGCGTTTGCCTATGAGACGGTTGGCTACAGCCGAAGCCCGCTTGGCGACGGATTCAAATACACCAGTGAGAACGGCAATCTCGTGCAGTCGTTCATCGATATGGCTGTGTTGTCCCAAAATTACCCCAACTCGAATGCAGCGTCTTATTTCATCCATGGCGTTGATTTACAGATCAATGCTGGTACCCATACCTCTGACGGGGCCATCACCGGCAATGCCAACGATGTGATCACAAACTTGGGCCCGTATGCGGTTACGCTTTTCGGAAACGGCGGGAACGACATTCTTCGAGGAAACAGCAAGAATGATGTTCTGGCCGGAGGGGCAGGAACGGATGATTTGTATGGTCTAGCCGGTGATGACACGTTGTTTTTTGACAGCGAGGACAAACCGGCGACGGGGACCTTCGGATACCTCATTGATGGCGGAGAAGGCTATGATACAGCCATTTTCCAGAGCACCGGGAACCTTGTTCTTGTGCTGGCGGACAAGAATGTTGAGGCGCTTATCTCGGGTGGCGGAAACGACGCGATTACGGCTGGCAGTCTTCACCTTGGTCCCAGCAGCGCCAGTCCCGGGAATACGGCGATCGGGGCCTTCATCGACGGGCGTGCCGGCAATGACAGCATCATTGGCAGCATGAACGACGATGTTCTCGTGGGGGGGTTGGGAGCAGATACCCTGATCGGTGGCTCCGGTGGTGACCTGTTGCAAGGCGGGGCTGGCAACGACTCATTGGACGGGCAAGATGGTGATGACGCCCTCTGGAGCGGCGACGGCGCTGACGTCCTGATCGGAGGCAGTGGCGCAGATGTCCTGCACGGCGGTCAAGGGGCCGATAGCCTCTGGGGATATGACGGCAACGATACAATATCTGGCGACGATGACGATGACATCATCTCTGGCGGGGCTAATGACGACTCGCTCGAAAGCGGGCTCGGCCAAGATTGGCTCTATGGTGAAGGAGGCGCTGACACATTGCGTGCTACGGATAATGTCAGCAACGCTTTCAATGTACTGGTTGGCGGCGAAGGTAACGATACGCTCATCGGTGGACCAACCGGTTTCGACTATTTCTATGGGGGCGATGGCACAACTGGTGGTGGAAACGATACGTTCATTGTAACTGCAAACTCGGGCATAAAGGTAATGAATGACTTCGAAGTCTCTGGTGTTAACGATGTTGTACGTTTGGAGGGCACAGCTCTAAATAGTTTCGTGCAAGTCCAATCAAACTTGATTTTTTCCAGTATTATCAATGGCACCGTACTCATCGTTGACGGCAATACACAAGTTTGGTTCATTGGTCATCAGCCTAATCAGTTTTCGTCCGCAGACTTCGCCTTCGCCTAGGTCGTATGGACAATCCGATGCCAGATCAGGTTTGTCCGCACGACCTAGCTGGGAGTTTTATAGGCGCGACCCCTGATCAGTTCGCTTGGCATCAGGGTATTCAGCCTGATGCTGCCATGGAGTCACCCTACCAGGAACCTCGGGTCGGGCCTGACCTGCCCCCGATGTTGGACCCACTCGCTGGCCGCTTCTGGGGGTTGTGATATGTCCTCTCTCCTCTGGCCCAAGCGCGAAAGCGGGACGGCTTGTCCGTTGGGGGTAGGACTGCGCCCACCCCCCCCAGAGCCTTTTAAACTTTGACAGGAAGTCGTTGCGCTGGATGGCGGCCAAGACCACCGACCTTTCGGAGCCGTCCGCATTTTTTCGAAGCTCCACGATGGCTGTGTGCCCAACCTTGGGCATCGACTCTGCAATGGTTATGCGCAGTCCGGGGCCGTCGTCGGTTCATCCCCGCCTGCGCAACGGCGAACAGCTGCGCCGGGGCGTCCGCTTGCAGAAGCGCCCTATAACAAAGGGGTCAACATTGGACGCCGATTTGGAGTGCGCCCCCGTCTCCGGACAGGTTCAGGCTGCGGTTTTGACCATAAGCCGGGCGTGTTGGTCCTCGAACTGGCGCGGGCTGAGATAGCCGAGCGCCGAGTGCAGGCGTGTCTCGTTGTAGACCTCCTCGATGAAGCGGGGAAGGTCGGCGGCAACGTCTTCGAAGGCTTCATAAGCCATCGGGTAGACCGCCTCGACCTTGAGCATCTTCTTGAAGCTCTCGGCCTTGGCGTTGTCGTACGGATTGCCGCGACGCCCCATCGATCCGACGAGCCCATGGTCGGCGAGCGCCTGTCGGTAGAGCCCAGCCGCGTATTGCGATCCGCGGTCGCCGTGGTGCACGCAGCCTGGCGGGGGACTTCGCTGCTCGATAGCGGAGCGAAGCGCTGCGCGACAAGCGCGTAATCGTTGTCGCGCAGGCCAGAAATGGCTACCGGGACGCGGCGGATATCAATAACGTGGCGACCTTACTACAAATGCCTTACGGGGTTCTATTCTGTTCCGGGCCGGCTCCACGTTCAGTTGCCGGCAGCGGATCGCAACGGACCATGAGATCAGAATTGTCGTCGAAGCCGCCAACGAAACCGGACGCCGAGCGCGCCTCACTTCTCGCGGAGCTGGAGGCGCTGGGTGATGTCGCGACCGCAAAGCTCGCAGTAGGTGAAAGCCTCGAAGCGCTGCGCTGGGACGTGGCAGAACGCAAGCGCGCAGCCGCGGCTGTTCGTGAGCATGGCCATATTGGCGCGACCTGGATGGATGACTGCGGCATCGTCGTCGCCTGATATCCAGCGCCTCTCACCAGGCCGGCCCCCAAGAGGATCTCCATCACTGTCACCATCAGTGGCGCGAAGACCCGCCCGCCCTTCGCCAGTCTCAGCCTGCTTTGGAGCGAAACCGCGCCCGTAATGCGCGCAGTCTGCACGGGCCTCTTCGCCGGCACGCATGACTGGTTCCAGGCCGGCGTAAACGTGGATGGCACGCTCTGGAATAGGCTCAACCCGGTCTACGCCATCACAGTCCAGAGCCTTCAGGAAAGCAGCGGCAGCAGATCAGCATCAAGAGGGAGTGAGCGCGCCTGGGGGGTCGTCAAGTCCCCACGGGCGGCTATGCCCGGCAACCTGGCTCAGGCGCGCACCAAGTTCATAAGACCTCAATGCCAGAAAGTCATGTCGATCATGTCAGCCCCGCACTAGACTTGCCGGATCGGCCGTCAATTGGCCAGGGTGCGGTCTGCCGCAATTGACCAAGCGGATGCCGCGAAAGCACTTCCCTTTGCCGTCACAGCAAGCATTGCTGTTCGTGCAGCAGCGGTCCCCCGCACGCCGCCTTGGCCCAGCCCCATCCGCAGTGCGCGGGTTCGGGGCTCCAATCAGTGACGGGGCGCTTTGCTCCGTTTATTGAAACGGAGCCCGAGCATGCCTCAGCATTCATTGACCGCCACGCAACTTGTTATTCTGTCAGCCGCCTCGCAGCGGCAGAATCTGCGGATCGAACTACCGGAGCGCCTGCGCGGCGGCGCGGCGAAGACGGTGTTGGCGACACTTCTTGCCAGATCGCTGATCGAGCTGGAACACGAACGGGTGTGTTCTGATACCGACTTCGATGCGGTGCCAGAACCGATCGCCTACCGGATCAGCCCGCAGGGCCTGGCTGCGCTCGGCATCGAGACCGAAGAGGAGCGGGGACCCTCGCTGCCGAACAGCGATACTCTTTGCGAGGATGCGCAGCCACGCCCTATCAATGCGGCTTCGACGGCTGCCGCTTCTGCGGCAACTGCCTTGCCTCGAATCGGCAGCAAACTGGCCGAGGTCATCAACCTTCTGCGACGGGAGACCGGCGCCAGCATCAACGAGCTTACGGCCGCGACGGGATGGCTGGCGCATACGACGCGGGCGGCCCTGACGGGCTTGCGCCAACGCGGTCACGCCATCGAACGCACCGTGCGACAGGACGGTACGAGCATTTACCGGATAGCCGCCGGGCATTCAGCTACGACCTCCGTCGAGGCCGCTTCATGATGGGCAAGCAGAGCAGGGTGGGAGCGCCGGCAGGGCCGGACGAGTCCCGAGCATCCCGCATCGATGTCGCAGCGCTGCTGTCGCAGTTGGACGAGCTTGACCTTGATGCGCTGCGCTCGCGCTGGCTGAAGGTCACGGGCCGTCCCGCCCCGCGCGGCTTTCGCAGCGGCTTGCTGCGCAGGGCACTGGCCCATGAGGTTCAGATCGCCAATTTCGGCGGTCTGTCACCTGCCACAAAGCGCCGTCTGCGCCAGCTGGCTGCAGCCGCGCGAGATGGGCGCTTTGAGGAGGTTCTGGGCATGTCCTCGATCAAGCCGGGCACGCTGTTCATCCGTGTGTGGCAGGGCACCACCCATCGCGTCATCGTGCTCACAGACGGCTACGTCTGGAACGAGGTGACCTACTGCTCGCTGTCCAGCATCGCCAGGGCAATCACCGGCACGAACTGGAATGGCTGGCTGTTCTTTGGCCTCACGCGCAGCAACAGCCGCAACAAGAACGCAGCCAAGGTGCGGACTGACACGATGCCCGAGGCCGCCAATGCGTGATCGTATCAACCAAAAGCTCCGGACAATCCGCTGCGCGATCTACACGCGCAAAAGCTCGGAGGAGGGGCTGGAACAGGAGTTCAACTCCCTTCATGCCCAGCGCGAGGCCTGCGAGGCCTATGTCGCTTCACAGCGCCATGAAGGTTGGAGAACGCTCGCCACATCTTACGACGACGGGGGCTTCTCCGGCGGCTCCATGGAGCGCCCCGGGCTCAAGCGCCTGCTGTCCGACATCCATGCAGAGTTGATCGACACTGTCGTGGTCTACAAGGTCGACCGGCTCACCCGCTCGCTCACCGACTTCGCCCGGATGGTCGAGGTTTTCGATACGAAAGGGGTGTCCTTTGTCTCCGTGACGCAATCGTTCAACACGACCAGCTCAATGGGGCGCCTGACGCTGAACGTGCTGTTGTCCTTCGCGCAGTTCGAGCGCGAGGTCACAGGCGAGCGCATCCGGGACAAAATCGCCGCGTCCAAGAAGAAGGGCCTCTGGATGGGCGGGTTCGTGCCTATGGGTTACGCCGCAGACGGGCGCACGCTCAGGATCGTGGACGAAGAGGCAGCGATCATTCGCGACATCTTTGAGCGCTTCCTAATCCTTGGCGGTATCCGCAGGTTGAAGGAAGAACTCGACCGCAAGCACGTTGTGACACGCGCCTTTAAATCGGCTTCAAACCGGGAGTGGGGCGCGCGTCCCTTCAGCCTCGGGCATCTGCGCGCAATCCTGGCCAACCCCATCTACGCCGGCGAGATCGCTCACAGGGGCGAGCGCTTCAAGGCGCAACACCAGGCGATTGTCGCGCCCGAGACGTTTGAGGCCGTTCAGCAGCGTCTCTCCGCCGGCAAGCAGGAGGGCCGCGTGCGCGCCAACGCCAAGGATGCCAATCTGCTGTCGCGCCTGCTGTTCGACGAGGCTGGCAACGGCTTGATCGGCAGTCACACCACGAAGGCGGGCCGGCGCTACCGCTACTATGTCACAAGGCCCGAGGTTGCCGAGGCCTTGCGCATACCGGCCGGAGAGATCGAACCGCTGGTTCTCCGGACGTTGACCACGAAGCTCGTTGACCGCTCATGGCTGATGGCGACGCTGATGAAGGATGAAGCCTCCCCTGACTCGATCGCGCAACGGGCGAGCGAGGCAGCGAGGCTGGCAAGCGAGCTGCAGCAACCGACCGGGCCTTCGCAGCGCCAAGCACTCCCGCGCCTGCTGGAACGCATCACCATTCGCCGCGACGGCCTTAGTCTCATGTTAACGCGCGACGCATTGGGCTCTGTCGCCATAGGCGAGCGCGACCAGAGTAAGGGGCGAAACGACGGGCCTGCCACGACCATCGAAGTCGCGGGGCGCTTTGTCCGCCGGGGGCAGACCCTGCATCTTATGGTGCCGCCGAATGAGGGAGCCGATCTATCGGCGCCACTCGACAAGTCGCTCATCAAGGCACTCTCCCGAGCTGTGACCTGGTATGACGATTTGACGACCGGCCGCGCCGGTTCAATGCGGGAGATCGCAGCCCAGGAGGGGGTCAGCGAGCGCTATGTCGCACAGTTGCTGCGGCTGGCTTTTCTCAAACCTAAGTTGGTTGAAGCTTACCTCGAAGGAAATGCCGCGCTGTCGATCACAGGGGCGGATATCGCACCAGGCATCGCACTGCCGTTGGATTGGAACAGGCAGGCCGCACTTGTCATGTAGTTTAAATCCACGCCCCTGCGAGGCAGCGACCGGCTGCCCGGCCACAAAGTTGTGATGGCATGGTTGCGATCCTAGCTCCTCTAATGAAGCGACCACCGCGGCTCGGTTGGTGCAGACATCGACATCGTGTTTCAATCCACGCTCTCGTGAGGGAGAGACGCGGCGGCGTTGCGGAAAGGCGCGACAGTGTTGTTGTTTCGATCCACGCTCCCGTGAGGGAGCGACACGGGCGCGGCCATCAGTAGATCCCCCCGAACGCGTTTCGATCCACGCTCCCGTGAGGGAGCGACGCGAACAGCGGCGTCGCGGCCCATGCCAACAAGATGTTTCGATCCACGCTCCCGTGAGGGAGCGACCGGCGGCCATCAGGAAGGGCTTGGCGAACATGCGGTTTCGATCCACGCTCCCGTGAGGGAGCGACGCCACGCAGGTGCAGCGCCTGATGACGGCCGCGCTGTTTCGATCCACGCTCCCGTGAGGGAGCGACCGCCGACCCCCGAGGCCGTGGGCAAGGCGCTCGAGTTTCGATCCACGCTCCCGTGAGGGAGCGACGATACGGGTTGGTATAGCCCGGCCCGTCCATCTGGTTTCGATCCACGCTCCCGTGAGGGAGCGACCTTGCCGAACGCATCCCATGTGCGGAGCCCTTGCAGGTTTCGATCCACGCTCCCGTGAGGGAGCGACAGCGCGATCAGCGCGCGGGTCTGCCCGTCATAGGCGTTTCGATCCACGCTCCCGTGAGGGAGCGACGCGCTCTACGGGGCCGACGGCAGCCGCGTGCATGTGTTTCGATCCACGCTCCCGTGAGGGAGCGACCGTAGGTTGAGCCCGTTGGCGGCTGGTCAAGGATGTTTCGATCCACGCTCCCGTGAGGGAGCGACCTCACGCCCGCGCGGCCCTTCATGCTGATCGGCGTTTCGATCCACGCTCCCGTGAGGGAGCGACCTCATAACTGGCAGGTCCAGCCTGCGGGCCTTCAGGAGTTTCGATCCACGCTCCCGTGAGGGAGCGACGTTACTGGCACTTGTGGTCAGGCGCACTTGCAGGTTTCGATCCACGCTCCCGTGAGGGAGCGACTAGCCGCCCGTGTCGCCAGATGTGCCATGCTGGGCGTTTCGATCCACGCTCCCGTGAGGGAGCGACACTGGGCAACCGCCTCTCACCGCAGCCACGCCGAGTTTCGATCCACGCTCCCGTGAGGGAGCGACCCTCGGCGTCGATGGTGTCGGTGTCCGGAAGGTGGTTTCGATCCACGCTCCCGTGAGGGAGCGACCACTCACCGGGCTTTCGCCCAGAGCCTCTAAGGAGTTTCGATCCACGCTCCCGTGAGGGAGCGACCGCCGGCGCGCAAACGGCTGACACGACCAAGACCGAGTTTCGATCCACGCTCCCGTGAGGGAGCGACGATATGGCTAGGGCCGGATTTTCACCGGTGCCTAGTTTCGATCCACGCTCCCGTGAGGGAGCGACTCCGGATCGAGGGCGTCACCGGCTCCTTCGTGGTGTTTCGATCCACGCTCCCGTGAGGGAGCGACGTCGTCGCGAGCCATATCTTGCCTGCGCTATGGAGTTTCGATCCACGCTCCCGTGAGGGAGCGACCGTCGGTTGCTCCAGGCGCGCGACGCGTTGCGCGAGTTTCGATCCACGCTCCCGTGAGGGAGCGACCGTCTCCGCTGCTCAGTCCCACCACCTGCGTCGAGTTTCGATCCACGCTCCCGTGAGGGAGCGACTCCAGCCGCGCGGCGCTCAGCATCCGTCATCAGGCGTTTCGATCCACGCTCCCGTGAGGGAGCGACCCCGACGAAGTCGGCCAGCTGCACGCGGCGTTGGTGTTTCGATCCACGCTCCCGTGAGGGAGCGACACATTCAGAAGCCCCGCATTCCAGCCACGCAGATGTTTCGATCCACGCTCCCGTGAGGGAGCGACCTTGATGTCAATGGCATCCACCGGACCATGGCGGCGTTTCGATCCACGCTCCCGTGAGGGAGCGACACGTTTTCGGGTCGCCATTCCGCATCGATGATGGTGTTTCGATCCACGCTCCCGTGAGGGAGCGACGCCGCCGGACGCGCCGGTCCAGCACCTCGACGTTGTTTCGATCCACGCTCCCGTGAGGGAGCGACCGCGGCTGCGTCTGAGTCGCGAGGTCTCCGCAATGGTTTCGATCCACGCTCCCGTGAGGGAGCGACGCCTTCATCGGCGAAGGGCTATTCGAGGTGGGCGCGTTTCGATCCACGCTCCCGTGAGGGAGCGACAATCGAGGCCGCGCCGTTCGGTCACGTCGGACAGGTTTCGATCCACGCTCCCGTGAGGGAGCGACAGGGTTTCGTCGAACGCCGCGTCGGCGATTTCGGAGTTTCGATCCACGCTCCCGTGAGGGAGCGACCGGTTAAGCGAGGGTGTCGAGGTAGAATTCGACGGCGTTTCGATCCACGCTCCCGTGAGGGAGCGACGACGAAGCCGGCCGAGGACAGCAGATTGGCGATGTTTCGATCCACGCTCCCGTGAGGGAGCGACGGCGACGAGCGGCAACCAACATCTGTTGACGCAGTTTCGATCCACGCTCCCGTGAGGGAGCGACGCCGCCCTCGACCGGCGCGACGATGACCGGAGAGTTTCGATCCACGCTCCCGTGAGGGAGCGACTGGCGGCATCCGTCCAGGCCATGACGATGTCGGTGTTTCGATCCACGCTCCCGTGAGGGAGCGACGCTCGAGGCCGTGGAGGCGTTGCACGCTTCCGCCAGTTTCGATCCACGCTCCCGTGAGGGAGCGACATGCGAACGAGGCCCTTGCTGCCCGAGTAGAACGGTTTCGATCCACGCTCCCGTGAGGGAGCGACGCGTCGGCCTATGACTGGACGCCGGCCTTGGACGAGTTTCGATCCACGCTCCCGTGAGGGAGCGACGATTGCCCGCCGCCGAGCGGCAGCGCGGCCACCTGTTTCGATCCACGCTCCCGTGAGGGAGCGACCCCGTCAAGCTCGGCGACCGGATCAGGACGCATCTTGTTTCGATCCACGCTCCCGTGAGGGAGCGACACCGGATCCGCGCTCGCCCAATGGAGCGGTGGCAGTTTCGATCCACGCTCCCGTGAGGGAGCGACTGGCGATGCTCTTTGAGCCGCACCTGTTCTTTCGTGTTTCGATCCACGCTCCCGTGAGGGAGCGACTTTCGTCGCTGATCCCGTCGCGTCATTGCTCATGTTTCGATCCACGCTCCCGTGAGGGAGCGACGGCGATGCCCGTGTCAACCACCCCTCGCAGGTGGAGTTTCGATCCTCGCTCCCGTGAGGGAGCGACCCACCAGCCGCTTGCGGGGCCGCAGGAGACGCGGGTTTCGATCCACGCTCCCGTGAGGGAGCGACCCTCGCGCAGCTCAACCGCGTCAACGAGTCGGGGTTTCGATCCACGCTCCCGTGAGGGAGCGACGGCTTGCGGCTCTCTCCGGCAGCTTCGACTATCGTGTTTCGATCCACGCTCCCGTGAGGGAGCGACGAGCATGTGAGGCGCGCGGAGCCCATACCATGGAAGTTTCGATCCACGCTCCCGTGAGGGAGCGACCGAGAGCGGGTTCCCGTCCGTGACGAAGTCGCGGTTTCGATCCACGCTCCCGTGAGGGAGCGACCCTCATCCGCCGCGACGATGACCTCTACGACATGGTTTCGATCCACGCTCCCGTGAGGGAGCGACCCCAGGGTGTGAGGCCGTGCACCACATGGGCAATGTTTCGATCCACGCTCCCGTGAGGGAGCGACCGAGGCGGCTGATGGCGTCCGTCAGCCGTTCCTCGTTTCGATCCACGCTCCCGTGAGGGAGCGACGGGCAGCCGAATAGACCACAAGCGGGATGCGCGCGGTTTCGATCCACGCTCCCGTGAGGGAGCGACAAGGCCGCTGGTTGAGCAGCAGCGATGCGACCATGTTTCGATCCACGCTCCCATGAGGGAGCGACCTCTGTTTCCTGAATCGGCCTGGCTGCCATTTCGCTGTTTCGATCCACGCTCCCGTGAGGGAGCGACAGGGTGACACTAGTGTAACCCAATCCCTTAAAGAGTTTCGATCCACGCTCCCGTGAGGGAGCGACCTCGCCACCTGCGCCACGCCGCTCAGCGCCGCGCCGTTTCGATCCACGCTCCCGTGAGGGAGCGACCCCGCGAGCCCCGGTACGACAGGGCGCAGTCGAGGTTTCGATCCACGCTCCCGTGAGGGAGCGACCACTGCTCGGCTGTCAGACAGACGGTCACGGGGTGTTTCGATCCACGCTCCCGTGAGGGAGCGACCGATGTTGCCGGTCACGCATGCCGCGTAGACGCCGTTTCGATCCACGCTCCCGTGAGGGAGCGACCATCCGAAAGGGTCCTGTCATGGACATCGAAGTGTTTCGATCCACGCTCCCGTGAGGGAGCGACCCGATGATGTTCGAGTGAACAACCCCGTCGATGTTGTTTCGATCCACGCTCCCGTGAGGGAGCGACCTCAGGCTCCGGGGACACAGATGCTGCAGTTTGCGGTTTCGATCCACGCTCCCGTGAGGGAGCGACCTCCTCTACCTAAAGCATTGAGGGGGATGTGGAAACTCAGTCGATTCCGCGAACCTGGCGCCAGCGGCGGCTTCGCTCTGAACGGAATGTTAACGCGGGGTCGCGTCTGTGAGTGGATTGATACAGTTAGCGGAAGCGCGAACAGGCCACGCTTTCGTGGCACGCTTAAGGTTCGCGGGATGATCAGACTATCAGTGACCCATTGAGATCAAGCGCGGGCTTGGCGCCGAAGTGTTCCACACGTCGCGTCCAGTTAGCGCCGAGATGGTAGCAGCGCAGGCTGTCGACTTTTGGGTCTATGATGGATTCGAGCCTCGCCTTCAGCAAAGCCCATTGCGCCGGCTCGACTTCGATCTCGAATACGGAGAATTGAACACGCTGGCCGTGGTCGCGGCAGGCCCTGGCGATGCGGCGCAAGCGCCGCGCGCCGCCAGGATCGCTCACGGCCACGTCGTAGGTCACCAGCACCATCATACGGGCACCCACCGCATGGGCATCAGCTCCAGAGCCAAGGAGGATAGGCGTCAAGGTCACCACGCAAATGGCGACTCAGAAGCTGCGCCTGTACATGCGGAAACAGACCGAGCGGTACGGCCTCATCGAGGAAAGGGTGACGACGCTCTTCGCGCTTGCGCTCTTGCCATGCGGCCAAGACGGTTTTGCGAGCAGCGTCCGTCAGCCAGACTGCGCCGCCGTCTCGCCGCTCGAAATCGGTGCCGCAAAGTTGGCGGCGATTGATCAGCGAAAGTGCCAAGCGGTCGGCAAGCACAGGCCTCAGCTCTTCCATCAGGTCGAGCGCAAGGCTCGGCCGGCCCGGCCTGTCACGGTGCAGGAAGCCGACGGCTGGATCGAGCCCGACGCCCTCGGCAGCTGAGCGGCAGTCATGAGTCAGCAGGGTGTACAGGAACGACAGCAGCGCATTGACCGCGTCGAGCGGCGGACGGCGCGAGCGGCCGTGGAAACGGAGATGGACGTCGTCAATGCGGATCAGATGGTCGAACACGCTGAAGTACAGTTGGGCGGCCTCGCCTTCGGCACCGCGCAGCGCCTGAATTCCACCAGTCTCGTGCGCCACGCGCCGCAGGATGAAGGCAAGGCGCTGGACGGTGAAATCGAGCGCCGCCTTCGCCACCACATCCATGGAGTCGCGATGGTCACGCAACCCGCGCATCAGAACGCTGCGCTGGTTGGCGACCTTGCCCATGACGAAGCTACGCACGATCTCGTCTGGCGCATCAGCGGCTCGATACTGGGCGCGCCGCAGTAGGACGTTGCCGGCGACAGGCCCCTCGATACGCGCCTCGAAGCGACCCGTGCGGTCGAGCAGGACGATTGTAAGCCCCGTGCCAGCGCACGCGCCGATCAGCGCGGGCGAGACGAAGACAGGACCGAAGGCAACGATAGAGCCCAGCATGTGCAGAGGCGCGCGAAGACGCTCGGCATTCTCCACGGTGACCACCACGTTCTCACCGTCTTTGCGCAGGCCTGCCCCTTCGGTCGTAACATACAGCGTATTGAGCAGTCGCTTCATGGAAGTACATGCTTCATAGACCACTCCCGAGCAGGCGCTCCACGGAATGCTGGCGCCAGTTGAGCGCAGAGCGCGACAGGGCCCTGGGCCGGCACAGCTCTATCAGCGAGCAGGCCCGGCAGCGCTCGGCGCGATAGAGGGCTCCCGGCACGCGGCCGCCGGCGAACATCGCGCGCAACTCGGCCGCCGCCGTCTCCGTTAGCGCCCTGAGCTCGGCGTCGAACGCGATCACGAGGCGGCGCTTGGTCTCGGCGTAATACAGGGCACCCTCGGGCACGGCCCGGCCCATCATCTCCTCGAGGCACAGGGCCTGCGCGCACAGCTGCGCCTCATCGGCGCGGTGCGCCTTGGGCTTGCCGCGCTTGAACTCGATTGGGAACGGACGCTCCAGGCCGCCCTCGTCGATGAACTCCACCATGTCGGCGACGCCGGCGATGCCAAGCCGGGCGGAGGCGAGGGGCAGCGAGGTCTGCCGCCGCACGCCGCGCACCCGCCGCCCGCCCGCCTCGTCGACGCGGGCATGGACGATCTGCCCTTCCGCCGTGAAGCGGTTCTCCGCCCACAGCCGGTCGAGATGGATGAGGCCGGCCTGACGCGGGCAGTACACCGCGTGCTGGATGGCGGAGAGCGGGATCGACGCGTCATCCTCCTCCATCGGGGTCAGACGATCTCGATGATCTCGACGCCGGCGGGCAGGTTCTCGCGGTCGATGCGGATCTCGTAATCGCCGAAGCTGCGGGCCGGCGGCGCGTTGTCGAGGCGCGTGTCGCCGACCGGATGCAGCTCGCCTCCGAAGCGGCGGTGGGTAGTGACCCGGTCGAACAGGGCGTGAGCCGGCGCCTGGCCCAGCAGCGAAGCGTGCCGGAAGGCGATGGCGCGCCGCGCCGCCATCTCGCCTCGCGCGGCCGAGCGGTCGTGCTCAAACATCTGGCCGAGCGCCTCGAACAGATGGGCGAGGTCTGCGTCGCCGAAGCCGGTGCGTGCCGCTAGCGCGGCGTTGACGAACAGATGGGCACGGTAGAGCCCGTAAGGCACGATGTGCTTGCGACCCATCGTGCGGTTTTCGGTGCGGGCGTCGCCGTCGTCGCCGCCCTTGTCGCGGTCGGCCTTCTCCTGCGAGTTTGTCGCCGCCATGCGGGTGATCGAGATCTCCAGCGGCAGGATCGGGTCGACGGACTTTGCGAAGGCAACCTGCACGGGGCCGCGCACTTGGCCTGCGTTGACGCCCGTGCTCATCACCGCGCCGAACGTGCGGATGTCAAAGAAGTTGTCGCACATGAACTTCGTCAGCGCCTTGCCTTCGGTTTCGTCCTTGGGGTTGAGCTTGCCGCTGTCCTTGCCGTCTTTCCCCTTTGCCGGCGCCGCCGCCTCGCCACGGATCGCCGCATAGGCCTCCCGGTGGCGCTCGTTGAGGATCGCGCCCTCCTGCACGTAGATGCGCCACGCCGGCTGGCCGCCCTTCGCCAACTCGGTGTAGTTTCTGATCTTGCGCTTGAGGCAGACGTCCGAGACGAGGCCGTGATTGGTCTCGGGGTCCATGCGCGGCATGTTGCCCGCATCGGGATCGCCGTTTGGGTTGCCGTTCGTGACGTCGAAGAAGAAGACGATGTCGTGGCGGTGTTCAAGAGTTGGCATCAGAGGCCTCCTTAGCATCGACGATTTCGGATTTGGCGAAGAAGCTCGAGCGCTGGTGATAGTAGCCGAGCGCAAAGAGGGCCTGGCTGCGGTCAGGCAGGCTGGCGGGGTATGGGTCGCCGTTGGGCGTCATCAACGCCATGATCTCCCCAATCAGCTTTTCGAGGTTCACGCGCTGGCCTGGGCTTTTCTTGCCCACCTTCGAGAGGTGGTTCGCCGAGCCGCGGTCGAGAAGCGGAAATATCTTGCGCGGCTGGGCCGAGGCCGAGCCGTAGAACTTGTCCTTGATCGTGGCGTTCACGTCGCGGCCGAGCGCCGCCACCTGAGCCCGTTCGTAGGCCGCGAAGAGCCGCCCCAGCAGATAGCCGGGGTCGGCATTGTCCGGATCGAGCGCCACGAGCTTGTCTCCCTTCATCTTGAAGTTGCGGATCAGAACGGATTTCAGGATCGCCACGCGCGTCGCGTTGACGTCGTGGTCGGCGCGGATGCGGGTGATGACCGAGGCGAGCAGCGTCAAGGGATAGGGCGCGCCGGTCAGAATGGCGCGCAGCCATTCGCCGGCGAGGTTGGGCTGCACGTTCTCGGACTTCCGCAGTGCCGCCGTCTCGACCAGCATGCGCCAGATCGGCAGCGCGGGATCGCGCGGCGGCGGCTCGATCCGCATCCGTTCGATATGCGCCAGATAGCGCCTGGCGATCTCGCCGAAATCGTCCTCAACGTAGAAGCGCACGGAGAGCCGCGCAGCGTTGGGCGCCAGCGCCAGCACGTGCACCCGCACATCCGGCAGGGCGGGTGCGAAGCTCGCGACCGGCTGCACCGTGGCGACCCGCTCCAGCAGCCCCTTGATCTTGCGGCTTTCCTCGGTCTCGTCGACGACGCCCATCAGGCCCGCAAGGAAACCTTCGGCCTGCTCGGCCACGGCGGCGTCGGAGGCATCCGCCCAGAAGACGGTGGAGGCGTCGCCGATCTGCAGGCGATGGCCGCTGCCCTTTTCGAGGAAGCGGTTGAGCGCGGTGGTGTAGGCGAAGGCTGCGGCCTCGGAGACCGGCGCGTTGTCGCCCTGCTCCTTGCCGTAGGAGGTGAAGGCGTTCAGGTTGAACGAGATGATCGAGGCGCCGGCAGTCTGCGCGCCCCAGACGCCCTTGATGGCGGGGTGTAGGCGCTGCACCGGCCCACGCTCTCCGGTGACCAAGCATGCGGCCTCCCGTCCCGCCCCGTCCACGCCGATCCGCGCCCAGCGGGAGCGCGCCTCGTCGCGGTCATGAAGATATCGGTCGTTTAGCCGCTCGCTTTCCAGCGCGAAGACGACGTTCTGGTCGCGCATCTCCTCCGGCCACCCGAGCTCCACGAAGCGTTCGGGCGACCAGCCGCGCAGGAAGGCGAGCAGCGCCAGCAGGCCTTCGTCCTGCGTGCCTCCCAACCACTCCTTGTGCCGCGCCTTGAAGGCGGCATGTTCGGCCGCCGTGCGCTTTTCGTCCCCCGCCGTCACGCCCAAGGCGTAGGCCGTCTTGTCCCACAAAAAGTTCGGCGAGATCGCGACGGTGCGCTTGACGGGTTGCGGGACCGCGATCGCCCGTGGCGTCCGCTTGCGACCCTCGCCGCCGCCGATGGCCCACGGCGCGCCCACCACGCCACCATCCGGCCTCAGGCCGATCACATAGCCGATCCCTTGCGTCGAATAGCCGAAACTCGGGACCTCTCCCCTTCCGGCCATGCGCTCATAGGCGCGGGCCAGAGACGCAAGCGCGCTCATCGGCGGATCTCCTCGCTATCGGGCGGCGGCACGCGCAGCACGCCGCGCTCCAGCCGGGCGCGGAAGAACAGCGAGGCTCCGCCCCGCGCATGGTCGATGCCGTAGAGCATGAAGCCGAGATCACGCGTCTCGGGCGCTTTGGCGACCGGGGTCGGCGCGCCATCGTCCATGAGCTCGAACCGGGCCGGAAATTCACGCACGCCGAGGCAGGGCTGGTGGAAGCACTGGCCGGCGCGCGCGCGGCGGCGCGCCATCTCGGCATGCTTGCCAGGGTTGTCGTCCGGCCCCGCCTTCGGCGTCATCTCAAAGCGCGCCTTGATCAAGTATCGCACCCTCGACAGCACGGTGGCCGCGCGCTGCTGGCGCTCCTCCTCCACCACGATGCCGAGGCCGGAGAGATCGCCCGCGTTCATCGCCCGTCGCGCCAGGGTGGCGGAGGCCTTGGACGCGACCTCGTTGCGCCGGATCGACTGGAAGCGGATCGGCTCCAGTACGTGAATCTCCTCGATGATCCAGCGGATGGCCGGCTTCCAGTGGATCGCCTCGAGAATGCCGCGCGCGGCCGAGGGCGTCATCACGTCATAGGAGACGCGCTCGACCTTCATCTCCGGCCGCGTGAAGCAGGCAAGGTCGCCGGAGACGAGCAGGCGGATGCCGTGGGTCATGGCGCGAAATGCGCCCCTCTGCATAGCGCAGAGGGGCGTCCTTTTTCGGAGATTGGAGAGGAATGTTTCAATCCACGCCCCAACTGGAGGCGGCGGGCGGCGATCAAGTCAGCCGCAGGTAGAGAAGGAGCTTCACGAACACAGCCAGGGCGAATGCGATCGCATCCACCCAACGCTCTCGGTTGCTCCGCTTCGGCTTCTTCATTGAAGAGACCTTGTCGAGCGCGGTCGCGGGAGTGCGAACACGCGACGACCCACATGCCATTCAACCGAGTCATAGTCAATGGTTCATTCCACTTCAATCTCCACCGCCTCATCTCATGCGAACAGGCTTTCGATCGACAGGTAGTCCGCATCCCCCCACAGTAGCCCGATCTCGGGCGTGTAGAGGGTCATGTCGGTCAGCACCACGAACTGGCGCTCCTTGTCCACGAATTTGGCGCGGCCATTGGCGAGCAGGCGCTGTCGTGCCTTCGGCGGCACCAGCACGATGTGCCGTTGAAGCCGCTGCGCGGCCGCGCCCGCCGGCAACCAGCCGCCCGCCACCCCGGCGACCGCTTCGATCGCCGCCTGATGGATAGGCACGATCACCGGCTCCATGCCGCTTTCGATCAAGCGGAAGCGCTCGCCGACGGTGCGGTAGGCGAAGGAGAGTTGACCGCCGCTGATCTTGAACGCACCCAGCACATCGTGTCGGTCGAGTTCCTTTGGTCCGCGTGCCCAGTAGACCTCGCGGAAGTAGCGCCGCATTGCCTCGGGCGAGAATAGGTCGGCGTGGCTCTCCCTCGTGCTGCGCATCGCGTTGACAAGAGCCTGAATCTCTCGCGGCGTTCTGTGTTCCGCAGCCCGGAACACCGTGACGACACTGCCCTCCACAAGCCGCCGCCCTTCCCGGTTGCAGCGACCGGCCGCCTGCGCGATCTGGTCGAGCCCCGCCTCGGCGCGCCACACGTGCGGGAAGTCGAGGTCGACCCCCGCCTCCACCAGAGACGTGGCGATCACGCGGCAGGGCGCCTCGTCCTTCAGCAGCGCGCGGATGGTCTCCAACGCCGGACCACGGTCCGCCGCGATCTGCCGGGTGCTCAGATGCATGAGGCCTTCGAGGCCGGCGGCCGCGGCCGCGCGGTGAAGCGCGAGCGCGTGGCCGCGCGTGTTGACGATGATGAGGCCCTGTGGCGAGCCGGCCAGTTCGTCCACCAGCTCGGCGTCGGTCATCGGCGTCGTCCGGACATCAAGCTGCACGCGCCGGAAGGCCGCGTGAAGCGCCGCTGGATCCGGTGCGAGCTCGACCGGCCTCGGCGCGAAGCCGCCCATGAAGCCGTCCGTGCCTTCCCCTTCCGGCGCGGCGAGGGCGGGCTGCGTGGCGGTGCACAGCACGATGGTCGCGCCATAGTTCAGCGCCAGCTCCCGCAGCGCCGCGATGGCGGGCCGCAGCACCGGCAGCGGAATGGTCTGCGCCTCGTCGAGGATGATTACAGCGTCCGCCAACGCGTGCAGCTTGCGGCAGCGCGAGGTCCGGTCGGCGAAGAGGCTTTCCAAGAGCTGAACGTTGGTGGTGACCACGACCGGCGCCGCCCAGTTCTCCATCGCCAGGCGCAGCTTGTCGGAGGCTTGGCGCTCGCCCTCCGACGCGCTTGCGCGTTCCTCCTGCTCGATGCCGGAATGGTGCTCGAGCACCACACCCTCTCCCAGCACCTCGCCGAAGACCTTCGCCGTCTGCTCGATGATCGACGTGAAGGGAATGGCGACGAGGATGCGGCGCATTCCGTGTGTAAGCGCGTGGTCCAGCGCGAAGCCGAGTGACGCCAGCGTCTTGCCCCCTCCCGTAGGCACGTCAAGCGTGTAAACGCCGCGTGGCAGCTTCGCCTTGGCGCGGACGACAGCGAGTATCTCGGTGCGCAGCGCGTTGACGCGACCGGGCTTCGCGTCGGCCGCCTTGCGGGCCATCTCCGCGTCGAAGCGACCGATGAGCCCCGGCAGAATGTCGATCAACGCCGGCCAACTACGGTCGGGCCTGCGCTTCTTGTGCTCTGCGTAAAACGTTTCGGTGTCGATAAAATCCGCGTCGACGAGAGCCGAGAAGATCATGCGGCCCAGGAAGGCCAGCTGGAAGGCTTCCTCGCCAGTAGACGGCTGCAGCGAGCGCGGCCCGAAGCAGCCGGACAAAGCGAGTGGCAGCTCGTCCCGCCAGCAAGGGTCGAGCGGCTCTATCGGCTTGATTAGCCTGTGCTCCAACGTTCCGGGCTCGTCGATCGAGCCGCGGTCGGGCAATCCGCTATGGTGACCGGCAACGGCGAAGGCGGCGAGCTGCGCCGCGACGCGCTCATAGGGACCAGCGCCCGCAGCCATATGCATTAGAACCTGGGCGCCCGCGGTGGCATGGTCGGGGCTCGTGCCATGGCCTGAGATGTAGGACTGGAAGGCGGCGGAATACTTCCCCAGATCGTGCGCCAGGCCCACCAATCGCGACAGCTGCTCGAACCTAAACGGACGAGCCCGCTCGCCCGCTAACCGAGCCACGCCCTCGAGATGGGGCAAAAGCTGCTGCCAGCTCGCCTTCGTCGCATCACTATCAAGCGAATGGGCGTGAAATGTCACATGGCAAGTTTGAAGCCCGAGTAACGTAAGACAAGTTCGGGACCAGCGTTATCCACACTTAGTTGTGATCCTTGATCGAAAGTGACGACTCAAAAGCATTGAGGACAGGCTCGCATCATCGCAGCGTGTTCTCTAAGTTTTCCGGGATCTCTTCGTCTCGCCGCGTCAGAAAGTCGTTCCTTATTGCCACGGCCATGACACGCAGGTCGCTAGCGTTGACAGCTATCTGACTCTGCGCGAGCCGTTCGCCAGTTTGGGCAAGCACAAAGTGCTTGGCGGCTTCCGCGGACGTATCGCAGCATGTCCGTTTCGCTGTCCTCCGACAGCGATGGTCGTAAGCTGAAGTTGAGCTTAGCCGAGGCCTGAAGGCTCCCGTGAACCGGCTGCAGCGGATTGGCGTCGGCTCATAACTGCTCGAACGCATCCTTTTGGTTGAGCTCGTCGGCGCATGCGGCAGGGACGATGCCCAACATGGCCTGCATGTCGCTATACCCGTTGATCTGGCGGAGTTGCCCGCAGAGTCACGCAAGAGGGTTTGCTGTAGGCCCATCGAAGACAGCAACCTCTCATACTAGCTAGGGTTATGGTGCAGTACCGCACTAGCCTAGTGTCAAGCTGAGAACCGGCAGTTAAACTGCCCCGGTTCTGCCAAGACGGACGGGTGACAGAGAATGGCGCAGGGCGCACACACCCGCGATATGCCGGCCTTTTCAGCTGCTTTTGCGTTTGGCAGCAAAGCCGCAGAACAAGGTGGCGGGGCAATTGGCAACAAACCACCGATCTCGTTGCAGAACTCCGGCGGCGCAGCCAGCCAGACGCCGTGAAGCAGGCCGGAAACTCCACCATCCGGCGGTCCAACAAATGGGACCGGATCAAAACGAAGCCGGACCTAACTTATGACCGGCGGGAAAACGGGGAGCACGTCACAGGCACTCCATCGTGAAGTCGTCGACGACTGCGAACACACGGAAGCGCCGGCCGTCGTTGAGCGCGTCGGAGACAAAGTCGAGGCTCCAGCGCTGGTTCGGCCCCTGCGGGATCGCCATCGGCGCCCGCGTGCCGAGCGCGCGCTTGCGGCCGCCACGTTTGCGCACCATCAGCCGCTCCTCCTTGTAGAGCCGGTAGACCTTCTTAAAGTTCATCGGCACGCCGTCCCGCTTGAGCATGATCGCCAGCCGCCGGTAGCCAAACCGGCGGCGCGCGTTGGCAAGCTCTCTCAGACGAGCGCGGACGGAGGCGTCGCCGCCGCCCGCCCGCTCATACTGGAAGCTCGACCAATCCACTCCGATCAGCCTGCAGGCGCGCCGCTCGGAGTAATCGTGATCGACCATCACGCGCTCCACCGCCGCGAACCGCGCCGCAGGCGTCATCAGTTTTTTCCCAGCAGATCCTTCAGCACGGCGTTGTCGAGCATGCGCGTGGTCGAGGACATCGCTGGTGAAGCGGCGAATGCCGCGGAGATGAAGGCGGCCGCATCGGGAAACCCGCTCATCCTGGAAGAGATGGACCTGAGGCAGCGCGTCAAGAAACTGGAGAGCGCGCGCCAGAACCACGACCGCGACCAATTCAGGATCCGCGATGTGGTCCGCAGGCTCCGAGAGGACGTCGCCGCGCTGAAACTGCGCATCCCGAAGCAAGAGGCCGATGCGGCGACAGTCGAGGCCGCGCTGAAGGTCGAGCCGGTCGCCACGCTCAACGGCGCGCCGCTGACCAAGCCGAGCGAGATTGGCGCGACCGTACTCGCTGCGGCCCGGGCCCGATTGAAGGGCGACCCCGGGCCGCTCGAAGGCGTGATCGCCGGCCTTAAGGTCGACCTCGATCGCTGGAGGGACACCTTTGCCTTCACGCTGGTGTTGACCGGGGAGCTGGTCGAAGAGGTCAACGTCGACAATGTCGAAACGGCCGATGCGACCGGCTTGGGCATCCGCATCCTCAACAGGGTGAAGGGCCTGCCCTATGCGCCGGCGACGTCCGCCACACGGCTTGCCGAGATGGAGCGGCAGATGCCGCAGCTCGAAGCGCAGATCGCCGAATGGAGCGGAGCCGAGGATCTGGCCAAAGCGCGTGCGCGGCACCTTGAGGTGATTGATGCACTGCGGCCGAAACAGCCGGCGCCCCAGGCAAAGGCCTCGATCGAGGCCGACGGCGCGGAGCCACAGTCGCACCTCGAGGATCTGGCGCGCCTGGTGCATCGCATTGTCGACAACGTCGTTGGGCGCGAAGCCGTTGCGGTCGCAACGCCTCAGGTGATTGACGCTGGCTTGGCTGGCGATCTGGCCGTTCGGCAGTCCGGGCGCTCCGACCTGATGCGCAAATGGCGTATCAGCGGCCTGTTCGAGACGGGCGCAGCCGGCGGGCGGGGGCCAATCGGTGCGCTGATCTCGATCGCTATGGACGGCGCGGCGCGAGCCAAGATCGCCGAGACGACTTATCACGAGGCGTGGCATGCGCTCGACATCATGGGGCTCGTCCCGTACCGCGACCGCCAGATCCTGACGCTCGAAACCGAGCGCATGCGGGCCGCCCTGCGGTCGCGGCTGCCCCGGCACGATCTTGCGCAGATGTCCGAAGACGAGGTGCATGCCTACACCTTCGGGTTCTATGCCGCCGACGCTGCTGCGGGCGCCACGCCCGGGCGGGGTCTCGGTGTCATGGCGCGCGCCGCGCTGCGGCGGGTTCTGAATCTGCTCGCGCAGATCCGCAACAGGTTCGAGGGCCTGGGTTACCGCACGGCGCAGGACGTGTTCGATGCGGCCATCGCTGGCGAGTTCCGCGTCGATGCCCCGCCAGAGGTCACGCTGGGCATGATGCTGGGCCGGGCGGCGATCGATGGCGGCCAGACCCGGAGGATGGGGCTTCCTTCGGACGCTCCCGTGCTGAGCGCTTTCAGCAATGACGCTCCGCTGAAGCGGCACCCGGACTATCGCGCGGCCAAGGCCGGCGACGGCGAAGCCGCGATCCGCTTGGTTGGAGACGTGACGCCGCCGCATCTGATCGCGGCCGTGAGGCGTCTCGGTCCGGACGTGATCTTCCTGCCTGTGCGCGCGGTCGAAGCTTCAGGCAAGAACGCGATCCCGAGCGTATTGGCGGGTCTTCTTGCAACAGAGGCGGGCGCGCGAGTTGGCCGAGACGTGCTGCAAGCCAATCGTGCTTTTCATACCGGAGCCGGCGCAGCTGAAAGGCTTGTCTCGCGGGTCGCGTTCGATGGGCCGATCAAGCAGGGCGCTCGATATGTGCTGGTCGACGATGTCAGCGTCATGGGTTCGACGCTAGGTGATCTTGCGAACCACGTTAGGCAGGGCGGCGGGGAAGTTGTCGGCTCGGTGCTGCTTGTCAATGCGGCCCGAAAAGGCGATATGTCGGCGACTGCGGCGATGATCCGCGACGTGGAAAGGAGGTTCGGCGATGTCGTCAGAGACGAAATTGGCATTGAACCTTCCGCCCTCACAGGCCCCGAGGCCGCGTACCTCCGCAATTTCCGGGATGCTGACGCCCTCCGAAATCGAATCGCTGCGGCGCGAGATGAACGCGCTGGACGACTTGGCGGAAGAGGCGTTCAAGCACCGGCGCCCGGAGAACAGGCGCCAGGCAGCGGAGTAACCCGCAAGGCATCGATCGACGATTCGACGCCGGCGCAGCGCGACCGCCGCTTCCGCGAGGATCTGCGCGGGCGCTGGACGGACTTCAAGCCCGCGATGCTCGGGCTCGTGCCGCTGAACTACTTCTCCGAGCTCAAGCGGCCGAACATGCGCGCGGTCGACGACTATCTGCTCGTCAAGCGCGAGATGGACGCCTACCGCGGACGCAAGCACGACGAGGCCGACCAGGTCGCGCAGCGCTGGCTTGGCTACACCCGGCTCGGGCTGAGCGAGGGCGGCAAGACCAAGGGCCGCGAACTCGCGGACCTGATGCACGAGGCGACGCTGGCCGGCGCCGATCCGTCCATGCCGGCCAGCGCCTATGGCGAGGACGGCCCGCCGCCCGGCTGGGAGGCCTTGCGGTCGCGGTATCTCGCTCTCTCTCCCAAGGGACGCGCGCTCTTCCAGGAGGTGCGCGATGCCTATGCGAAGCAGGCCGAGGAGCTCGACGCCATCATCATGGCGAACGTGCAGAAGGCGATGGAGATCGCCCGCCGGCAGGCCGAGAAGGCGTATCAGGCGGAGCGCCAGCGCATCGAGCGCGATCCGAGCCTGAGCAAGGAAGACAGGCGGCTCGCGCTGGAGCAGGCGCGCGAGAACCGGTACGCCGCGGCGACCAAGGGCGAATGGGCAGCCAAGGCGCGCATGACGAAGCTCAGGCAGGCGTTCGAGGAAAGCCGGGTGCCGGCGCCGTACTTCCCGCTGGGCCGCTTCGGCCGCTACTTCGTCACGGTCAAGGACCTGGACGGCTCTGTGCTCTCCTTCTCGCGCTTCGAGCGCTCGGCTGATCGTGATCGCGCGGCGGTGCAGCTGCGCGCGGAATTCGCGCGCACCAACCCGAGCGCGGCGGTCGAGGCCGGCGTGCTCGACAATGGCTCCGACGTCCGCCAGGCCATGGATCCCCGCATCATCGCGCAGATCGAAACGCTGCTGGGACAGGCCGGCGTCGATGACGCCGTGCTCGATGCGATCTGGCAGCGTTATCTTCAGACGATGCCCGACCTGTCGATGCGCAAGCGCTTCATCCACCGCAAGGGCACGGCCGGCTACGAGCGCGATGCGCTGCGCACCTTCGGCTCGCACATGTTCCATGCCGCGCACCAGATGGCGCGGCTCAAGCACGGGCTCGACCTGCAGGAGAGCCTGAACGAGGCGGCCGAGCAGGCCCGCCTGTCCGACGACCAGACGCGCGGCCAGATGCTCGTCAACGAGATGCGGCTGCGCCACAAATGGGTGATGAACCCGACCGGCACCCGTGCCGCACAGGCGGTGACGTCGGCCATGTTCGTCTGGTATCTGGCCGCGTCGCCGGCGGCCGCGCTGGTGAACCTGTCGCAGACGGTCATGCTGGGCATTCCGGTTCTCGGGGCCAGGCTCGGCGGTGTCGCCAAGGCGTCGGCGGCCGTGCTCGGAGCCTCGCGCGACTTCCTCGCCGGCAGGGGCGACGCCAAGCTCTCGTCCCGCATCACTCCCGACGAGCGCGCTGCGCTGGCGGCGTTCCACGAGTCGGGTCTGGTCGACCGCACGCAGACGCACGATCTCGCCGGGCTCGGCGACACCTGCGTTCAGTATTCGCCGCTCAGGGCGAAGGTGATGAACGTGATCGCCTGGGCCTTCCACAAGGCGGAGGTGATGAACCGCGAGGTCACGGCGCTTGCCGCCTACCGGCTGGCGCGTGAGCAGGGCGAGAATCATCGCGAGGCGGTCAACACGGCGCACGACCTGACCTGGAAGGCGCATTTCGACTACGCCAACTCCTCGCGGGCCCGGGTGCTGCAAAGCGACACGGCCAAGGTGCTGCTGGTGTTCCAGAGCTACCAGCTGAACATGTGGTATCGCCTGCTGCGCGACGTCCATCAGGCGACCAAGGGTGAAAGTCCGCAGGCCAGGCGCGAGGCCCGCTACCAGCTGGCCGGCATCATGGGGATGATGACGCTGCTGGCCGGCGTGACCGGCTTCGCGGGCTACAACGTGCTGATGGCGCTGGCCGGGCTGCTGTTCGACGACGGCGATGATCCACGCGACTTCAAGGCCGAGATGGAAGGGCACGTGCTCAGCCTGTTCGGCCCGGACATCGGCGGCATGATCCTGAAGGGTGTGCCCGGCCAGCTGGCCCGCCTCGACCTTACATCGCGGCTGGGCATGCCCGATTTCTTCCTGCGGATGCCGGACGGCAATCAGGAGGGGCGCAGCTGGTATCGCGAGTTGATCGTGGCGGCTCTTGGCGTCACCGGCTCGACCGTCGTCAACGTCGGGCAGGGGCTTCACCTCATCAGCGAGGGCAAGTTCATGCGCGGCGCCGAGATGCTCGCTCCCAAGGCGATCGCGGATCTGCTGCGCTCCTACCGCTTCGCCAACGAGGGCGTGCTCAACGTGCGCGGTGATCCCATCATCGAGCGCGATCGGCTCGATGCCTGGGACATCATCGCCCGGGCGTCAGGCTTCACCTCGGCCCGCATCGCCGAAGGCTACGAGCGCAACAAGCGCCTGCGGGAGGCCGAGCGCGAGGTCTTGCAGGAGCGCCGCCAGCTGGTGAACCGGTGGGCGCTGGCGCGGATGCAGGGCGACGATGAAGGCCGGGCGGCCGCGCTGGCGGCG
>JAIXZF010000341.1 GCA_027489835.1 Hyphomicrobiales bacterium | reverse complement strand
CGCTGCACGACGCCCTCCAGCATCGAGGTCATCTGGTAGGCCGTCAGCGGATCGAGCACCTGCTCGCGGTTGTCCACGAGGCGCGGCTCGCGCTGGCTCGCCCATTTCTCGGCCGAGCAGCCTTCGCAGACGCGCTCGTCGTGGCGATAGATCGTCTGGCCCCAGCGATCCTGGATGCGATCGATGAGGGTCGGCTTGATGCGCCGGCCGCCATTGGCCAGCATCGAATAGGCCGTCGTCATCCGCAGGACCGTGGTCTCGCCCGCGCCGAGCGACATCGACAGCACCGGCAGCATGTCGTCGTAGACGCCGAAGCGGCGCGAATACTCCGCCACCAGCGGCATGCCGACATCCTTGGCGAGGCGCACCGTCATCAGGTTCTTGGAATGCTCGATGCCGTAGCGCAGCGTGCGCGGGCCTGCCGGCTTGCCGTCGTAGTTCTCCGGCTTCCAGGTTCCGAGACCGCCGCCCTGATCGATCTCGATCGGGCCATCGAGGATGATGCTCGACGGGGTGTAGCCATTGTCGAGGGCCGTCGCGTAGACGAACGGTTTGAAGGACGAGCCGGGCTGGCGCAGCGCCTGCGTGGCGCGGTTGAACTCGGATTGATCGTAAGAGAAGCCGCCGACCATCGCGAAGACGCGGCCGGTGTGCGGATCCATCACGACGATGGCGCCGTTGACCTCGGGGATTTGGCGCAGGCGGCCGACGCCGGGCCGGTTCTCGACCGGCTCGACGTAGATCACGTCGCCCACGGCGAGAGCCTGCCGCGCGCCGCGGCGGGTCCAGCGCATGCCTTCATTGGTGATCGTCAACGTGTCGCGCTGGGGCGAGATCGTGTTGCCGACCTCGCGGCGCGGCTGGAGGCCCACCTTCGCGACGTCGTTGCCGACCTCGGTGACCACGGCCAGCCGCCAGGGCTGCACATCGGCCAGCGAAGGAAGGGCCGCGAGCGGGATGCCCCAGTCACGGCCGGCGATGTCGATCTTCTGCATCGCGCCGCGCCAGCCGCGTGCCTCGTCATAGCGCACGAGGCCGTCCACCAGCGCTTTCCGCGCCATAAACTGCAGCTTCGGATCGATCGTGGTCCGGACCGACAGCCCGCCCTCGTAGACCTTCTTCTCGCCATAGCGCTCGTTGAGGTCGCGGCGCACCTCCTCGGCGAAGAAGCCGGCGGCGATGTTGTTGGGCGAAACCGTGCGCGGCTGCGCGCCGATCGGCAGCTTCTTGGCCGCCTCGACGTCCTCGCGCTTGGCGACGCCGTCCGCGGCCATGCGGTCCAGCACGTAGTTGCGGCGCTCGATGGCGCGGTCGCGGTTGCGGAAGGGGTGCAGTTCGCTGGGAGCCTTGGGCAGGGCGGCGAGGTAGGCCGCCTCGTGCAGCTGCAACTCGTGGACGGACTTGCCGAAGTAGTCGAGCGCCGCTGCGGCGATGCCATGGCTCAGGCGCCCGGGCGTGACCGCGCCGAGATAGATCTCGTTGAGGTAGAGCTCGAGGATCTTGTCCTTTGAATAGGCCTGCTCCATCCGGATGGCGACCAGCGCCTCGCGGATCTTGCGGTCGACCGAACGCTCGTCGCCGACGAGGAAGTTCTTGGCGACCTGCTGCGTGATGGTGGAGCCACCCTGCAAGCGCCGTCCGCTGCCGCGGCTCATCACGGCATAGTAGACCGCGCGGCCGATGCCCTCGGGGTCGATGCCCATGTGCTTGTAGAAATTCTTGTCCTCGGCCGCGAGGAAGGCGTTGACGACGAGTTTGGGAACAGCCTGGATCGGCAGATAGAGCCGGCGCTCCTTGGCGTATTCCGCGATCAGGCTGCCGTCGCCCGCATGGACGCGGCTCATCACCGGGGGCTCGTAGTTCCGCAGCTGGGCGTAATCGGGCAGATCCTTGGAGAAATGCCAGATCACTGCCGCGATGCCGGCAACGCCGATCACGAACAAGACCGCGCCGACCGCGAACAGCCAGCCGAAGAACCGTAGGACAAAGCGCATCAAAGGCCTCTGCTGGTCCGCCCGCGAATGACGCCTCCGGCTCCTCCAAGCCTCGGGCAACATGCCAGCCACAGTAAACGTGGTTTATGAATAGTGACTCAACGCGCCTAGCACGCTCGGCCAGCCAAATCCACTTTTGAACAGACTTACGGTGAAATCGAGGCGCCGCGCCGGGAGGCTGGAATTTTTGCCGCGAAATGCCCCGTCACAGCCCGCCCGATCGCGGCGGCGGCGGTCTTCTGCCACGCCTCGGACGTCATCAGCGCGATGTCGCCCTTACTCGACAGAAAGCCGAGTTCGATCAGGATCGATGGCACATCCGGCGCCGTGAGCACCCTGAAACCGGCGGCGCGCTGCGGGATGCGGTGCATCCTGACCGCGCCAGACATCTCCGTGACGAGCCGCGCCGCCGCGGAGCCTGACATGGCGCGGGTCTCGCGGCGGGCAAGGTCCATCAGGATGTCCAGCACCTCCTCGCCGCCCTGCCCCGCCTCGGCTCCCGCGAGCGCGTCGGAGGCATTTTCTTTCTGCGCCAGGCGCGCCGACTCGGCGTCGGTGGCGCGTTCGGAGCCGGTGTAGATGGTGGCGCCGCGCACCTCCTGCGCCGCCGACAGCGAATCGGCATGCAGCGAGATGAACAGGTCGGCCCGTGCCTCGCGCGCGACACGCACGCGCTCGGACAGGCTGAGGAAGCGGTCGTCGGCGCGGGTCAGCAGCACGCGCACGCCGCCCGCCGCCTCAAGATGGTCGCGGAGCCGAAGGGCTATCTCGAGCACCAAGGCCTTTTCCGCCACGCCGCCGGCTGCGACGGCCCCCGAATCGATGCCGCCATGTCCCGCGTCGATCACAACCAGCGGGCGCCTGTTGTCGCCCGAGGGAACGGAGGCCAAGGGCGCGAGAGCGGCGAGCGCCCGGCTCTCGGCCGACTTCGCGGCGACGGCCTCGAACTCCGCAGGCTTCATCGGCTCGAACTCGATGGCGAGATCGACGATGCCGTCGGCACGCCTGACCTGCCGGGCGCTCGAGACGCGCGCGGGGCTGGACAGCTCGAAGACGATGCGGGACCGTCCGGGCGCGACGAGGCCCGCCCGGAAGCCGGAGACGAGGCCGGAAGCCGGCTTCGGCGCCCTGCTGGCCTGAAAACTGACCTCAGGAAGCTCGGCGACGATGCGTAGCGGCTGCACCAGATGATCGAAGGTGATGGCGACTTCGGCGCTCAGCGAAAGGGTGAAGCGCCCCGCACCTTCCGCGGAGTCGAGCCTGGGGTCGACTGCTGCAACGGCGACAGTCGGGGATGCCGCTTCGGCAACCGGCGGCGCGGACGTCCGCGCGGCGGTCTGCGCGCATGCCTCGCCCATCCAGAACGCGACCTGGACGACGGCCAGCACGGCGCCGAGCGTGCCCGCAGCCGCGATGCGGAGCGCGATGCTTCGGGCGTGAGGCTTGCCAATGACCATGATCTGTCTGTATTGGATTCCAGGACGCGGTGCAGCGTCATTTGAGCCTGATCCGTTTAAGCACTCGTTAGGGCTGGCGGATCGGCTCGCGACTTCGATGGTGTTCGTGGAGACACCTGCCATCGACTGCACTGTTGCCTTGGTCACAACAGATCGTGCGCGACCCGGGCGGATCACTGGACACGGGCTTTACCGTGCCTCCGCCTGTTCGCAAGCGTGAATTGGGGCAGCCGCTCTGGCGGACTGCCTAGGTTTGGGTCGGAATGTCGAGGGTTCTGGCGCGGTTGCGCCGATCGTCCCGTCTGGAGACACGGCATGCGCAGTGACAGCGCGCTTGCCCGCTCGACCCTTTTTTATCCCGCCACTCTGGCCGGCTCCGCCCGGCCTCGCCGCAGCAACGCCCCCATCGCGCAGCCACCGCTGCCGCGACCGATCGGGCGTGCGCTGCCGCGCTTACAGGTCAATAACAATGGCAAACAAGATGCTGATCGACGCCTCACACCCGGAAGAGACCCGGGTCGTGGTCGTCAGGGGACAGAAGGTTGAGGAATTCGACTTCGAGTCCGCGTCGCGCCGCCCTCTGAGGGGCAACATCTATCTGGCGAAGGTCACGCGGGTCGAGCCCTCGCTGCAGGCGGCCTTCGTCGAATATGGCGGCAACCGCCACGGCTTTCTCGCCTTTTCGGAAATTCACCCGGATTACTACCAGATCCCGGTCGCCGATCGGCAGGCGCTTCTCGCCGAGCAGGCTCGCTACGAGGAAGACGCCGACGGCGAGGAGGAGAGGCGCGAGCGCGGGGGCCGCAACCGCCGCCGCCGCCGCGGCGGCAAGGAAAAGCGCGCCAATGGCGACGCCACGGTGTCCGCCGCCGTCGACGAGAACGGCGATCCGGTGCCGCAGGGCGATGACCAGGGCCCGGATGGCCGCGAGAACGCCGCCGCCGATGACGGCTCCGCCCATGACGACGAAGGGCACGAGGACCAGCACGACGCCGAAGGCCGCGACGAGGCCGGCGGCAACGAATCCGGCGACGACGATTCGCACGACGACGCGCAGGATGATGGCGACGAGAACGGCGGCGAGGACGGCCCCCGCGAGGAGCGGCCTGCCCCCGAGCATCTCGGCGGCGGCGACGCGCTCGACGACGTGCCGGAGCGTCCCCGTTACCAGAGCCGCCGCCAGTACAAGATCCAGGAGGTCATCAAGCGCCGCCAGATCCTGCTGGTGCAGGTCGTCAAGGAAGAGCGCGGCAACAAGGGCGCCGCGCTGACCACCTATCTGTCGCTCGCCGGCCGCTACTCCGTGCTGATGCCCAACACCGGGCGCGGCGGCGGCATCTCCCGCAAGATCACCAGCGCCGAGGACCGCAAGCGTCTCAAGGAAATTGCGGGCGAGCTCGAGGTTCCGGACGGGATGGGCATCATCCTGCGCACGGCCGGCGCCTCGCGCACGAAGGCCGAAATCAAGCGCGACTACGAATACCTGATGCGGCTGTGGGAGAGCGTGCGCGAATTGACGCTCGCCTCGTCGGCGCCGGCGCTCGTCTACGAGGAAGGCTCGCTGATCAAGCGGGCGATCCGCGACCTCTACAACAAGGACATCGACGACATCATGGTTGCCGGCGACGGCGGCTATCGTGAAGCCAAGGACTTCATGAAGATGCTGATGCCCAGCCACGCCAAGACCATCAAGGCGTACCGGGACCCGCAGCCGCTCTTCGCGAAGTTCGGGGTGGAGAGCCAGCTCGACGCGATGTTCTCGAACCAGGTGACGCTGAAGTCCGGCGGCTACATCGTCATCAACCAGACCGAGGCGCTCGTCTCGATCGACGTGAACTCGGGCCGCTCCACGCGCGAGCACAACATCGAGGACACCGCGCTCAAGACGAACCTGGAGGCCGCCGACGAGGTGGCGCGCCAGCTCAGGCTGCGCGACCTCGCGGGCCTGATCGTCATCGACTTCATCGACATGGAGGAGAAGCGCAACAACCGTTCGGTCGAGAAGCGGCTGAAGGATTGCCTGAAGAACGACCGGGCGCGCATCCAGGTCGGGCACATTTCGGCCTTCGGCCTGATGGAGATGAGCCGCCAGCGCATCCGCACCGGCGTGCTCGAGAGCTCGTCGATCAAGTGCGCGCATTGCGACGGCGCCGGCTTCATCCGCTCTACCCCGTCCGTCGCCCTTCAGATCCTACGGGCGGTCGAGGAGGCGCTGATCCGCTCGTCGACGCACGCGCTGATCCTCAAGACCCGCAGCGAGGTCGCGCTCTACGTGCTCAACCAGAAGCGCGCGCATCTCACCGACCTCGAGACGCGCTTCGGCGTCGGCATCACGGTCTCCGTGGACGACCACCTGCTCGGCTCGAACTACTACACGCTGGAGCGCGGCGAATTCGTGCAGGCCGAGCCGAGGGCTCCCGTCACCGGCATCCGCGCCGAAAGCGTCATCGTCGAGGACGAGGATGAGGACGACGAGGCCGACCTGACGACCGAGACGGACGATGACGCCGCCGTCGAAGGCGAGGCTGCGAGCGCCGAGCCTGCGGCCCGCCGCAGCGAGCGCACCGAAGAGCGCGACCGCGACAACAGCGAGGGAGGACGCCGCAGGCGTCGCCGCAGGCGCCGGCGCGGACGTGGCGGCGAGCGTGACGGCCTTGAGCGTGACGGTGCCCCGCGCGATCAGTCGGGCGAGGATAACGGCTCCGACGAGGACGAGGACGATGACGCGCCGATGGCAGCGGAGGACGCTGGCGCCGACGAGACTGTCAGCCCGGCTCCTGCCGCTCGTGACGAAGAGACCGAGGAGCGACGCCCGCGCAAGCGTGGCCGACGCGGCGGCAGGCGCGTGCGCGGCGAAGGCGATGGCGACGACGCCGCTGCGGAGGTGATGGCCGAGGCCGCCGCTCCTGAGGCCGAAGCCCCAGTTGAGCCGGCAGCGGAAGCGCCGGTCGCGATCGAGACTGCTGCCCCGGAAGCCGAGGCCGCGCCCGTGAAGCCGAAGCGCAGCCGCGCCAAAAAGAAGGTCGAGCCCGAGGCGGTGATCGAGCCCGCCGCTCCGACGCCCGAGGTGGAGCCCGAACCGCCGGCCGCCGTCGTGGCGGAGCCGGCCGCCCCGGCGCCCGCGCCAATCGCGGTCCCGGAGCCCGAGCCCGTCGCGATCGTCCTGAGCGAGATCGACCCCACCCGCCCGAAGCGCGGCGGCTGGTGGAGCAAGAAGTGAACTGAGGCTCGACCGCTAAAAAAACAGAACGCCCCAGTTCGCGCCGGGGCGTTTTTTTGTGATTGCCCAGCGTATGCCGCGACCCGATTAAAGCCACGGGCTGGTGATTTCCATGCTATAGCCGGGTTGCTTAGTCAGGGGTGGCACAGCGCAGCGCGACGGACCCGTCGGGCTTTTTGGGCTAAACAGGCTCCCGACCATGCCAGACGTGCGAGCACTCCATCTCGAAGCCGCCAGCACATTGGCCGTTATCGCATCGTCCGGGGCGCCTCTTCTCTATCTCGATGAAGATCTCACGATCATTGCGGCAAGCACGTCGTTTCTGCTTGCCTTTGGCGTCGCTCCTGAAGGCGCCAGTGGCCGGAGGCTGGCCGAGGTCGGAAACGGGGAATGGAACGTTCCGCAGCTCAAGGCGCTGCTCAAGGCCACCGCCATCGGTCTGGCGAGCATCGAAGCCTATGAAATGGACCTGGTGCGGTTCGGGCAGATGAATCGCCGCCTGGTGATCAACGCCCATAAGCTCGACTATGGCGATCACGATAACGTCCGGCTTCTGCTCGGCGTCACTGATGTCACCGATGCACGGGCAACCGAAGCAGCCAATCAGGCCCTGCTGCGCGAGAAGGCAATGCTCCTGCTCGAGGTCCAGCACAGGATCGCCAACAGCCTGCAGATCATCGCCAGCATCCTGATGCAGAGCGCCCGGCGCGTCCAATCCGACGAAGCGCGTGGGCAGCTCAAGAGCGCCCATCATCGCGTTCTTTCGATTGCCGCCGTTCAACGCCAGCTCGTGACGACGGACCTGGATCGGGTCGCGGTGAAGCCTTACCTGGTTCGTCTAAGCGAAAGCCTCGGGGCTTCGATGATCCTCGACCGAGAGGCGCTGGCAATCCATGTGGAGGCGGATGACAGCGTGATCGGAGCCGATGAATCTGTCAGTATCGGGTTGCTCGTGACCGAACTTGTCATCAACGCGCTCAAGCACGCGTTCCCGGACCAGCGGTGCGGTGCGATCAACGTCGCATACCGATCTGGACCTTCAGGATGGAGCCT
>JAIXZF010000047.1 GCA_027489835.1 Hyphomicrobiales bacterium | reverse complement strand
GCGCCGGCCGGGCACAGTTCGATGCAGCGCGTGCAGCCGGTCTTGCCGGAGCGCGAATGGGCGCACAGCCCCTCGTTGAGCGCGACGTAGCGCGGCTTGTCGAAATCGCCGACGAGGCCTGAAGCCTCGGCGATCAGCGCCTCCACGGCGGCCGGGTCCCGCGGGTCGCAGCGCAGATAGCCGGCGCGCAGATCCCCGCCCGTGAACAGCGGCTGGCCGCCCGACACGTCGATGACGATGTCGCAGCTCGACTTCGCCCCGTTGCGCGGATCGCCGAAGACGAGCGCGGCGCGCGAGGAGGGCGCGGCGGCGGCGAAATCGTCGACGGTCAGCTCGAAGGCGCCGAGCCAGCCCGTGGCCGCGCCGATCGTGCCCTTGAACACGGGAAAGTCCGCCACGCGCGGCGGCGCGACCGCGCCCGGCCGCGTCAAGATGACGGTGACGTCCAGCGCGTCCATCAGCCGCCGCGCGACCTCGATCGCGGTCTCGTCGCGGCCGTAGATCAGCACCACACCGGCGCTGGCGAGGGTGGTGAACCGGGTCGGCGCCGCGGGTTCCACCGCGGCGGCGAGCAGGGCCGCCATCTTCGGCCCGGCCGCCTTGGCCTCATCCGACCAGCCGGCCAGCTCACGGATGTTGGCGAAGCCGATCTCGCCCGCGAAGCCGGCATCCTCGGCGATTTCCGAAAACAGCGGCGCTTCCTGCGTGCAGGCGACGAGCAGATGGTCCGGCCCGGCCGCCAGCATCGCCTTGAAGCTGTCGACCTGGCTGCGGCACAGATGCCGCCCGTTCCTCAGATCCGCCCCGCCGCAGCCCTTCGCGATGGCCTGAAGGTCGAGCGGCATGGTGTCCTCGCAGGAGCACACCGCCACGATCCGTGTCGCTTCGCCCATCGCGCCCTCCCGGCTTCGCGCCGTTCTTGGTTCTTGGTTCGTGTCGCCGGCGGCCATGCGGGTCCGGGCCTCTGCGCCCGCGCACCCCTGCACTTGCCTTGCGAGCCCCTTATATGGAACTGCAACAATTCAAAACAGGAGCCGCCCGCGAAGTTTCAGCGCGGAGGCGGCCCGCAGAGGAACGAGGAAGCCTCAAAGCATGTCCGCGAGCCCGTCACATCGCCTGGCTGCCCTGCGCCGCGACCCGGTGCTGCCGCCCGGCTTCAGCGCGACCATGCTGCGCGAATCGGGCGACGCCTTCGCGTACGCCGTCGCCAACGCGGCCGAGCTCGGCGCCGCTTCCATCGTCTGGGTCCGGCGCTTCGACCTTCTGGAGTTCGCCGTCGTGCTCGAGCCCGAGGAGCCGCTGATGACGGCCCGGCTCGCCCATTACATGGCGATGAACGCGCTGGCCGACATGCTCGCCGTCTATTCCCCGCCCGAGCGGCCGATGAGCTTTGCCTGGCCCGACGCCATCCTGCTCGATCATGGCCTGATCGGCGGCGGCCGCACCGCCTGGCCGGCCAACGCCTCGCCCGAGGCCGCGCCGGACTGGCTGGTCTTCGGGGCGATGATCCGCGCCTCGTCCCTGCCCGACGATGGCGAGCGCAGCTTCGGCGTCGGCTCCGGCATCGCCATGGACGAGCTCGGATTCGACGAGACGCACGCGGTCGACATGGTCGAGAGCTTCTGCCGCCATCTCATGCTGTGCACGCATGAGTGGACGACGCGCGGCCCCAAGGCCGTGGTCAAACGCTGGCTCGACCGGCTGGTCCGCGAGCCGGGCCTGCGCCATGGCATCGAGCCCAATGGCGACCTTCTGGTGAAGGGCCAGGCCGTCGATGAGCGCCGCGATTTCGTCGCCGCGCTCGCCGAGGCCGCCTGGTATGACCGCGAGCGCGGGGAGCCCAAGCTGTGAGCGGCCTCAAGCTCCTGCGCACCATCAGGCTCGATCCCTCCGACGGCTTCGTCTTCGAGGCTGCCGCCGAATCGGGCGAGTGGGCCGTGCCCGGCTCCTTCCTGTTCATCGATGAGGATGTCGAGGCGATGGGGCCGAAGCGCCGCGCCGCCTTTCGCTCCGGCTTTCTCGGCACGCGCAGCTTCGGTTTCTCGACGCTGGCCATCGTCACGCCGGTGACGCCCGACGAGCGCGAGGCGGTGATTGACGAACTGGCGGCGGGCCTGATGCGCGAGCTTGGCGCGCCCGACATCGAGACCGCCCGCGCCGCCGCAGGCGAGGAGATCGCGTTTGCGGCCTCGCTCTGCGATCACCCCGAGCAGACGCTGATCGCGCTCCACCGCGGCATCGAGGAAGGCGGGATGCGCGAGCGCTTCCGCACGCTCGTGCCGCGCGCCGAGGCTCTGGGTCCCGACGCGCCGAAATCCGGCTTCCGCGCCTTCGACTTCCTCGAGGTCGAGGGCGAGGACGATGCGCCCGAGGAGCGGGTCGATCTGTTGTCGCTGGCAAGGGGCAGGACCTGATGGGCAAGCATTTCTGGGCCTCGTCCGGCCATGTGCTGCTGGAGCATGACGCTTCGGGCGGTCTCCTGCTCACCGACGAATACCTCAAGGCCTATCTCGCCCGGAAGGAGCTGATCCCGCCCGAGGATGCCTGCGCGGCGGAAAAGGCGCTGCATGCGAGGCTGCTGGCCGATCCGCGCACGCCCGTGACCCCGGCCGAGCTCGCTTCGCTGGCCGACGAGGATGCGCGCGAGAACTGGACCTTCATGGTCGCCTTCCGCGACAGGCTGGTGGCCGCGCCCACGCTGGAAGCCGCCTATGTCGGGCTGACGCGCGATGGCTGGAAGGGCGTGCCGCCGCTGTTCATGCTCCAGATGGCGCACGTCATCCTGCGCAACGCGCTCGATGCGTGCGATGATCCGTTTGTCGTGCGCGCCGCCGAATGCTTCTACCGCTCCCAGCGCGTGACGGTGCAGGACGGCACGATCCTCTTGGCGGATTCCGACATCGTGGAGATGCACGAGGAGGAGCGCCATGCCTCGCCGTTGCTGGCAATGATGGGCGAGGCGGTCGCCAGGAAGCTCGACGTGCTCAAGCCCGCCAATGCCGAGGGTTACTGGCAGCGCTCCGACGCATTCGACATGGTGCTCGACCTTGGCGGCGAGCCCTCTGGCCGCGCGGCGCTCGCCCGCGCGCTGGCGATCTGGATCACGCATCTGCACGGCGTCGAGGTCTCGGTCGAGCCGCTGGAGCGCATCGAGGACGCCGACTGGCGCTGGTTCGTGGGGCTCGACGCCGACGCGACGCGGATCGGTAACGCGGTATGGTCCGGCAAGGCTGTGCCGCCGGAGCTGATGTCGCGCGTCATCGGCCTGTTCAGGCTCGCCTTCGGCCCCGGCGCCCCGGTCTCCGAGGCGGCCAGGGGCAAGCCGGTCTATCTCATCATGGCGATGACCGAGGACCGGCATCTGAGGCTCAAGCCGCATAATCTCGTCACCGGGCTGCCCCTGCTCGGCGCCAATTGAGGAGAAGCCCATGGCCGTCGCCTATGTCACCG
>JAIXZF010000410.1 GCA_027489835.1 Hyphomicrobiales bacterium | reverse complement strand
GCCGCTCAGCCCTTGGCGGGCGCCTTGGCGGGCGCGGCCTCGGGGGCCGGGGCCGCCGCGCTGGTCATCTCCTCGACCATCTTGGTCGGGGTGGAGACGGCGAGCAGCGTCAGGTTCTCGCGGCTGACGGGCTTGCAGCCCGGTGGCAGCTCGATGTCGTTGAGGTGAACCGATGCACCGATGTTCATGTCCGCGACCGAGATGTTGATCGCCTCGGGGATGTTGTCCGCGGGGGCCATCAGCTCGATCGTGTGCTCGACGATCTGCACGAGGCCGCCACGCTTCACGCCGGGAGACTGCTCCTGGCCGGTGACGTGGATCGGAACCTCGACGCGGATGGTGGAGCCGGCCGACAGGCGCAGGAAGTCGACATGCAGCGGCGTGTCCTTGACCGGGTCGAGCTGGTAGTCACGCGGGATGGCGCGAACCTTGGCGCCGTCGACCTCGATCTCGAACACCGTGGTCAGGAAGTGGCCCGCATAGATCATGCGGTGCGTCTGCGCGTAGTCGAGCGCGATGGGGAGGGCGGCCTCGCCGCCGCCGTAGATCACGGCGGGAACCTGGCCAAGACGACGAACTGCACGGGCGGCCCCCTTGCCGCCAGACGCGCGCGCCGAAGCCTTGATCTGCTTCATAGCGGACATGTGGATGATCCTTCACGAAATGAAAGCGCCGCCAACGCGGCGGCAGCCTGCCCCCTAGCCTCCAAGGGTGTCTGGAGAGGGCAGCGGCGCTATAGCGCGGATCGGGAAGGGGAGCAAGGCGGTGGCGGCGGGGTGCAAGCCCTGCGCGTGTTCAGCCGCCTGCTGGATCGGCCTCGTCCTCGCGCGTGACCTTGGGCAGGTAGCCCGCGCCAGGCGTGGCGTCCTCGTTGGTCAGTTCCGGCGTGGCGTGAGGCCCGGCCGGAGGCATGTCGGATGCAGCCGTGCCGTCCTTGTCATCGCCCGGCTTCCCGGCAGTGTCGTCGGGCTGCCCGGGGCGCTTGGCGGATCGCGGATCAAGATGAGGCTTCATGCGGCGTGTCCCCGGCGCGTCGGTGCGCGCTAGGACAACACGGCTGCCCCCGCTTGGTTGCGAGGGCAGCCGCTTCACATCGGCCATTGTCCGTCAGCGGCGCTCGCGCCAGAGCGCGCCGGCGAAGACGACGAACCAGATCAGCGCCAGCGGCACGGCGACGCCCTGAAGCGCGGCGGCGGCGGGCCAGATGGTCCGCAGGCAGGTCGCGACGAACAGCACGCCGATGACGAGCGCCGACCATCCCGTCACGCGGAAGCCCGTCCGCGCCAGCAGCAGGCCGGCGATCACGAGCCAGAGGCCGCTGACCAGTTGCACCCCGAGCAATTCGCCGACCGCGCCGGCGTACCCGTTGAGCGCCACGTAGGCGACGTCGATCGCGGCGCGCGTGGCTGGGTCGGGGTTGGCCGCATGGAGCGTCGCGAGCGCCGGCATGGCGACGAGCCAGCGCACGATGCCCAGCATCTTGAAGATGCCGACCGCGATGCCGAAGGCCGCCGCGGTGTCGTTGGCGAGGCCGCCGGCGCCGCGCTCCAGGACGAAGCGGCGGAGCGCCAGCGCGAAAGGGATGAACGCCAGCGAGGTGAGCAGATAGGCCCAGTATCCGATCTGCACCGCCAGCGCCTCGCGCGCGATCAGCGGCAGCGCCTCGGCGGCCGGAAGGCGCAGGCTGGCCGGCCAGCCGATGGCCTGGCCCAGCACGATCATGGGCACGAGGAAGAGCCCGGTCTGGGCAAGCGCGAGCCCGGCAAGGGCAGCGCTGGATGGCCGTTTCGCGGAGGACGCGGCGGGCAAGGCGGACGAGGTCATGCTCATGGCTATGGCTTTCGGTTCGTTGATGGGACGACGTCAGGCGGCGGCGGGAGCGGCGCGCTCCCTTGCCTCGGCTTCGGATGTGTCGGGTCCTGCGAGCGCGAGGCCCACCGCCTGCGCCAGCGGCGTGTGGGGCTCCGGGCCGATGAGGCTTTCGAGCCGGGCATTGTCGAGACGCAGCGGGTGCTTCCACAGCCAGAGCATCTCGATGACCTCGCGCAGGAACGGGACGAACGGCGCGCCGAGCCAGACGGTGAACCACCTGAAGGGGCGGATGGGAACGTCAGGGCGTCCGATGGCGCGCTGCACGGCCTCGGTCAGCATGCGGCCATCTGCGATCCAGTGCCCGCCGAAGTGGAGCAAGGTGAACGGCTTGAGCGAGCCGCGCCTGTCGACCAGCCGGCCGAACGCCTCGGCGAGGTCGGGCACGAAGGCCCAGGCATGGCCCGTGCCGGGGCGTGCCGGGTCATCGATGCGCCGGGCCTCCAGGCCGCCCTTGGCCACGACCTGCGCGAACCAGGAGCCCGACACGCCGGGGCCGAAGAAGTCGCCCGCCCTGAGCGAAATGCTCCGCACGCCGCGCTCGCGCGCTGCCGCTTCCAGCATCGCCTCCATCTCGAGGCGGACCTTGCCCTTGCGCGTCGTCGGCGCCTTCGGCGTATCCTCGGTGACGACCGGGCCCGAAGCCGGGCTGAAGACGTAGACGTTGGCCGGAAACAGGATGGTCGCTCCGCTCGCGGCAGCGGCCTCGACGCTGTTGGCGAGCATCGGGATCGCCTCCTCGCGCCAGTTGCGGTAGCCGGGCGGATTGACCGCATGCACGATCAGCGCGGCGCCCTGCGCCGCCCGCAGCACGGCGGACGCATCCCGCGCATCGCCCTGGGCCCAGGCCACCGCGAACGGAAACGCCGCCGCTCCGGCAGGATGGCGGCTCAGCGCCCTGATGGCGTAGCCGCGCCGCGCCAGCGTGCGGGCAATCGCGCCGCCGATGGCTCCCGTGATGCCCAGCACGAGCGCGATGGGCGCTTCGGCCTCGCGCCGATTGGGCTCCGATGTCGTTGGCAGGTCCTGCATGTCCACTCTCCCGTTGTGACGAGGAGGTTGTCGGCCATCGGCGGGATATTAGACATTCCATAAATCGGTTGAGATGCTATACGTTTATGTATGGCAGCTTTGACCGACTGGACGCTCGTTCGCTCCTTCCTGGCCGTGATCCGCGGCGGCAGCCTGTCGGCGGCGGCAAGGGCCACAAGGCTGACACAGCCGACGATCGGCCGGCATGTCGACGAGATGGAGGCGACGCTGGGCCTCTCCCTGTTCACGCGGTCGCCCTCCGGACTGATCCCGACCGAGGCCGCGATGGCGCTCCTGCCCTCCGCCGAGGCGGTCGAGTCCGCGATGGCGTCACTGGTGCGAGCGGCCGAGGCGGGGGGCAGCGTCGACGCGCCGCGCGGCACCGTTCGCATCACGGCGAGCGAGGTCATGGGCCTTGCGGTGCTGCCCGCCATCCTCGCGGATATCCGCCACGCCCATCCCGACATCGCCTTCGAGCTCGTGCTGAACAACCGGACGGACAATCTGCTCAGGCGCGATGCGGACATCGCCGTGCGGATGGCGCGGCCGGCGCAGGACGGGCTGGTGGCACGCAAGATCGGCATCCTGCCGCTCGGGCTCTTCGCCCACCGCCGCTATGTCGAGCGCTTCGGCATGCCGGCGAAGGCCGAGGAGCTGGCCGCCTACCACCTGATCGGCTTCGACCGCGACGACCACTCGGCCAGGATGGTGGCCGAGGGCATCCTGCCGATCTCGCGGGATATCTTCGCCTTCCGCTGCGACCATGACGCCGCGCAGATGGAGGCGCTGAAGGCCGGGCTCGGCATCGGCGTGATCCAGCGCTCGCTGGCCGCGCGGATGCCCGACCTCGTGCCCGTTCTGGCGGACGCCATCGGCTTCAGGCTCGATGTCTGGCTGGCGGTGCATGAGGACCAGCGGTCCCAGCCCGCGATCCGCGCCACGTTCGAGGGGCTAGCTGAAGGGCTGAAGGCCTACCTCGCCGCCTGAGGCGGCCTCAGTCGAACAGGCTCGAAACGCTGCTCTCGGTCGCCGTGCGCTTGATCGCCTCGCCAAGCAGGTCCGCGATGGGCAGTGTGCGGATGTTGCGCGCCACCTTGACCGCCTCGGTTGGCATGATGGAATCCGTCACGACGAATTCCTTGATCTTCGACTGCGAGATGCGGCTGACAGCCCCGCCCGACAGCACGCCGTGGGTGCAGTAGGCGTAGACGGCGGTGGCGCCGTTCTTCAGCAGCGCCTCTGCGGCATTGCATAGCGTGCCGCCGGAATCGACGATGTCGTCGATCAGGATGCAGTTGCAGCCCTCGACATCGCCGATGATGTTCATGACCTCGGACTCCCCCGCCCGCTCGCGGCGCTTGTCCACGATGGCGAGCGGCGCGTCGATGCGCTTGGCCAGTGCGCGGGCGCGGACCACGCCGCCGACGTCCGGCGACACCACCATCATGTTCTTGAGGCTGAGCCGCTGCTTGATGTCGCGCGAGATGATCGGCGCGCCGTAGAGGTTGTCGACGGGGATGTCGAAGAAGCCCTGGATCTGCCCGGCATGCAGGTCGAGCGTCAGCACGCGGTCGGCGCCGGCATGGGTGATGAGGTTGGCCACCAGCTTGGCCGAGATGGGCGTGCGCGGGCCGGGCTTCCGGTCCTGCCTCGCATAGCCGAAATACGGGATGACCGCCGTGATGCGCCTCGCTGACGAGCGGCGCAGCGCGTCGATGATGATCAGCAGCTCCATCAGGTGGTCATTGGCGGGGAACGAGGTGCTCTGCAGCACGAACACGTCCTCGCCGCGGACATTCTCCTGGATCTCGACGAAGATTTCCATGTCCGCGAAGCGCTTCACCTGCGCCTTCGCAAGGGTCAGTCCCAGATAGCTCGCGACGCCTTCGGCCAGCGGACGGTTGGAGTTGCCGGCGATCAGTTTCATCGAGCTGGCCATGCCTTGATGCCTCGGGGCGCTTCGGACCGAAGGTATTTCGCAGTTCGCGGATGCGAGATGATCCGGCTCATAGCCTTGCCCGGGGCTGGAGTCGACTCGCGCCGCGCATGCCGTGCGCGAACATTGTGAATGGCTTTCTGCGGCCGGGTCCCGCCCGCCGCGCGCGGCCTTTTCGCCCCTTGGCCCCGCCCCGCCCCAGCGACTACATGAAGGTATGGGCCGCGACCGACTCGATGACCTGCCGGATACGGGCGACCTCGATCTCGACGACGAGGCCGAAGGCGAGCTGCCGTCTGCGGAGGGCACCGATTTCGACCTCTCCGCCGTGCCCGAGAAGCTCAAGGCCGGCGCGGGCGTGATCGCCGGCTTCGCACGCAATCTGCCGAACGCGCCGGGCGTCTACCGCATGTTCGACGCCGCCGGCGACGTGCTCTACGTCGGCAAGGCCAAGAACCTGAAGAAGCGCGTTGGACAGTATGCCGCCGGCCGCGCCCACACTAACGCCGTGGCCCGCATGATCTGCGAGACGGCGGGCATGGAGTTCGTCACCACCACGACCGAGACCGAGGCGCTGTTGCTCGAGTCGAACCTGATCAAGCAGCTCAGGCCGCGCTACAACGTGCTGCTGCGGGACGACAAATCCTTCCCCTACATCCTGATCACCGGCGACCACGTCTCGCCGCAGATCGCCAAGCATCGCGGCGCGCGCCAGCGCAAGGGCGACTATTTCGGCCCCTTCGCCTCGGCCTGGGCGGTGAAGCGCACCATCGACGCGCTGCAGAAAGCCTTCCTGCTGCGTTCGTGCTCGGACAGCTATTACGAGAACCGCACGCGGCCCTGCCTGCTCTTCCAGATCAAGCGCTGCGCCGGCCCCTGCACCGGCGAGATATCGCACACCGACTATGGCGCGCTGGTCGGGGAGGCGCGCAGCTTCCTGTCGGGCCGCGCCAGCACCGTGAAGAAGGAGCTGGCCGGGCGCATGCAGGCGGCCTCCGAAGCCATGGAGTTCGAGACCGCGGCGCGCTACCGCGACCGCCTGGCCGCGCTCTCCGCCGTCACCTCGTCGCAGGACATCAACACCCAGAATGTCGAGGAAGCGGACATCTTCGCCATCGACGAGCAGGCAGGGCAGTTCTGCGTGGAGATCTTCTTCCTGCGCAACTTCCAGAACTGGGGCAACCGGGCGCTCTTTCCGCGCGCCGACCGACACCTGCCGCTTGGCGAGGTGCTGGCTTCCGTCATCGCGCAGTTCTACGCCGACAAGCCGGCGCCCCGGTTGATCCTGCTCAGCCACGAGATCGCCGACGCGCCCCTGCTCTGCGAAGCGCTCTCCGCGCGCATGGGCTTCAAGGTCGAGATCGCGGCGCCCCGGCGCGGCGAGAAGCGCGATCTGACCGAGATGGCGCTCAAGAACGCCCGCGAGGCGCTGGCCCGCAAACTGGCCGACACGACGGCGCAGACCAAGCTCCTGGCGACCCTCGGCCAGGCCTTTGGCCTTCAGCGCCCGCCCCGGCGCGTCGAGGTCTACGACAACTCGCACATCATGGGCACCAACGCCGTGGGCGCAATGATCGTCGCCGGCGCGGACGGCTTCATGAAGCAGCACTACCGCACCTTCAACATCTCGGCCGACACCGTTGCCGGCGACGATTACGGCATGATGCGCGAGATGCTGACGCGGCGCTTTGCCCGCATCGTCAAGGAGCGCGCGGCGGGCGCGGTGAAGGATTTCATGGCGGGCGAGGGGCTTGACGGCGAAACCCTGCAATCCGTGCCGTCATCGCGAGCGGAGCAAAGCGATCCAGAAGCCGCCGCTGCGCCGACCGAAGCTGGCTTGCTTCGCTACGCTCGCAATGACGAAAGCGGACAGGACGACACGGCCTTCCCCTCCTGCCCCGATCTCGTCATCGTCGACGGCGGCAAGGGCCAGCTCGAGGCCGCGCGTGCCGTGATGAAGGAGCTGCGCGTCACCGACATCCCGCTGGTTGCCATCGCCAAGGGCGAGGACCGCAATGCCGGGCGCGAAACCTTCTTCATGGCCGGGCGCGAGGCCTTCAAGCTACCCGACCGCGACCCCGCTCTCTACTTCATCCAGCGCCTGCGCGACGAGGCCCACCGCTTCGCCATCGGCAGCCACCGGGCCAAGCGCAAGCGCGACTCGATGACCAACCCGCTCGACGAGATCGCCGGTATCGGCCCCACCCGCAAGCGCGCGCTGCTGCTGCATTTCGGCACGCTGAAGGCGATCCGCCGCGCCTCGCTGGAGGATCTGGCCAAGGCGCCGGGCGTCAACTTCGCCACGGCCAAGGCCGTGCACGATCATTTCCACGAAAGCTGAACCGGGGAGACCGACCGATGATCATCACGACCACCAACGCCATCGAGGGCAAACGCGTCGTGGAGTATCACGGCGTCGTCACGGGCCAGACCATCATGGGCGCCAACATCTTCCGCGATTTCTTCGCCTCAATCCGCGACGTGGTTGGCGGCCGGTCCGGCAGCTATGAGCGGGTGCTGCGCGACGCTCGCGACGAGGCGCTGAAGGAACTCGAGGAGGAGGCGCGGGCCCGCGGCGCGAACGCGGTCATCGGGGTCGACCTCGACTATGGCGCCGTCGGCTCGGGCGAATCCATGCTGATGGTCTCCGCTTCCGGCACCGCCGTCACGGTCGCCTGAGCCGTGCGCCCTTCCCTGCGCGCCGCCGCTTGAGTTGACCCTGTCATCACATGCCTGTTGTGTAGCGGCATGACGATTCTGCCGGACAGCGTGAGGCGACCGGGGCCGTTCTCGCTGCCCAACCTCCTCACCTATGGACGGATCGTCGCCATTCCGGCCGTGGTCGGCCTGCTGTTCTGGCCGCGCGAGGACTGGGTGCGCTGGATCGCGCTCGCCATCTACATCGTCGCCGGCATCACCGATTATCTCGACGGCTACATCGCCCGTGCCTGGAGCCAGCAATCGGCCATCGGCCGGATGCTCGATCCCATCGCCGACAAGCTGCTTGTCGCCTCCTGCCTGCTGATGCTGGTGGCGGACGAAACCATCTACGGCGTCTCCATCTGGGCCGCGATCATCATCCTGTGCCGCGAGATCCTGGTCTCCGGCCTGCGCGAATTCCTCGCCGAGCTGAAGGTCTCCGTGCCGGTCAGCCAGGTGGCGAAATGGAAGACCGCGGCGCAACTCGTGGCGGTGGGCTTCCTCATCGCCGGCCCGGCTGGCGAAACGGTGCTGCCGGGCACCATCGGCATCGGCATCGTGCTGTTGTGGATCGCCGCCATGCTGACCATCTACACGGGCTGGGATTACTTCCGCGCCGGCATCCGCCACATGGTGGCCGAGGACGAGCGCAACAACCAGACGGGCCCATGACCGCCGACCCCGCCCCGCCCGTGAAGCTCGTCTATTTCGCCTGGGTGCGCGAGCGCGTCGGCATGCCCGATGAGAGCGTCGCCCTCCCGGAGGGCCTTGCCACCGTGGCCGACCTCATCGCCTGGCAGCGCTCGCGCGGCGAGGAATACGCCCACGCCTTCGAGCATGCCGACATCATCCGCGTCGCGCTCGACAAGCGCCATGCGCCCCATGGCGCGCTCATCGCCGGCGCCCGCGAGATCGCCTTCTTCCCGCCGATGACGGGCGGCTGACGCCCATGCCCCCCGCGGCGACCATCCGCATCCAGTCCGAGCCCTTCGACGTGCCGGCCGAGACCGCGCGCCTCACAGCCGGCCGCGCCGACATCGGCGGCATCGTCGCCTTCACCGGCCTGTGCCGCGACGAGGGCGGCCGGCTCGAGGCGCTGGAGCTCGAGCATTATCCCGGCATGGCCGAGGAGGAGATCGGCCGCGTCGCTGAAACCGCCCTCGCCCGCTGGCCGCTCTTGGGGCTCACCGCGATCCACCGCCATGGCCTCATCCGGCCGGGCGAGGACATCGTGCTGGTGATCGCAGCCTCCGCCCATCGCCGCGCCGCCTTCGAGGCGGCCGACTTCATGATGGACTACCTCAAGACCCGCGCACCGTTCTGGAAGCGGGAACACCTCATCGGCGGCACGAAAGGCCCCTGGGTCGAGGCCAGGGCCGAGGACGACGCTGCCGCCGCGCGCTGGTGAACGGCGGCGCAGCGGCGACGCCCAAGTCTAGCGAGGCGCCTTGAGCCGGCCTTCCACGAGCTTCGTCAGGGCGTCGACCTTGTCGTGCAGCGACAGGATCTCGAGCTCGGCCTTCAGGTTGACCTCGTAGTCGAGCTGCGATTCCAGGCGATCCTTCGCTGCCTGCCGGTTCTGGCTCATCATGATGATCGGCGCCTGGATGGCGGCGATCATCGAGAGGATCAGGTTGAGGAAGATGAAGGGATAGGGGTCGAAGCGGGCATCGCCCGTCAGCAGCCAGACATTCAGCAGCGCCCAGCCCAGCAGGAACACCATAAAGCCGCTGACGAAATACCAGGAGCCGCCCCACTTCGCGACCTGATCGGCCAGCTTGCCGCCGAAGCTCATGCGCTCGTCGAAATGCAGCGCCGCATTCTGCGAGACATGCCGCTTGGCCGCGACATGGACGATCGCGCGGCGCTGGGGCTCGGTCAGATGCTCGACGCCGCTGTCCAGCAGCTCATGAGCCAGTGCGATGATGCGTTCGTCGGTCATGCCGCCTCCGTCGCGATTGCCGCGCGAAGCATAGCCCAGCCGCGGCGTCGGCGCACCGCGGCCGGCATGACGTCAGGACCTTGCTGCCTCAGGCCGCCTTGGCCTTCGGCCGCACCGCGTCGGCATAGGCCTGCACCAGCACCCGGCTCATATTGCCCGGCTTGAAGCTGTAGGGGCCGATCTCGGACACCGGCGTCACCTCGGCGGCGGAGCCGACGATGAAGCATTCGTTGAAGCCTGCCATCTCCTCCGGCATGATCCGGCGCTCGACCACCTCCATGCCCTGCTCGCGGGCGATGGCGATCACCGTCTGGCGCGTCAGGCCGTTGAGGAAGCAGTCCGCGATCGGCGTGTGGATGACGCCGTCCTTGATGAAGAAGATGTTGGCGCCGGTGCATTCCGCCACGCGGCCCTGCCAATCCAGCATCATCGCGTCGGCATAGCCCTTCTTCTCGGCCTTGTGCTTGGAGATGGTGCAGATCATGTAGAGGCCCGCCGCCTTGGCGTGGACCGGAGCGCATTGCGGATCGGGCCGGCGATATTCGGCGATGTCGAGCCTTATGCCCTTCATCTTGGTTTCCATGTCGAACATGGAGGGCCAGACCCAGGTGGCGATCGCCACGTGGATCTTGTTGTGCTGGGCCGCGACCGCCATCATCTCCGAGCCGCGCCAGGCCACGGGCCGCACATACTGGTCGCCCCCGCCCGAAAGCCGCACCACCTCGTCCTTGGCGGCGTTGAGCTCCTCGACCGAATAGGGGATCTCGAAATCCATCAGCTCGGCCGATTTGCGGAAGCGGATGGAGTGCTCGGTGCTCTTGAAGATCACGCCGTCATAGGCGCGCTCGCCCTCGAACACGCAGGAGCCGTAATGCAGGCCATGGGTCAGCACATGCACCTTGGCGTCGCGCCAGGGAATGATCTTGCCGTCCATCCAGATGACGCCGTCGCGGTCGTCGAAAGGAATGATCGCCATTGCAGCCTCCCGCCACTGGCCGCGATGGAGCCGCGGCGCGTTCGTTTTTATGCGGCGGAGACTGCCCCGAGGACATATCATGTCCCGCCATGGGCTTGACGGGTAACGAAGCAACTGAGATATGTCAATAAGGCTGACGTATATGGGATGCTCGATGACCGACGCCGCCACTGGCCGCCTGCGGGGGAACGAGGCGCAAGCGCAGGGGCGCGACGCAGCGGCGCCGCCGCCGGTGCCCTATGAGCTGATCGAGCTGTTCTTCTTCGCCTACCGCGATTTCGTCAGCGATCCCGACCGCCTGCTGGCCGAGCTCGATTTCGGCCGCGCCCATCATCGGGTGCTCCACTTCGTCGATCGCAATCCCGGCCTCACCATCGCCGAATTGCTCGATATCCTGAAGATCACCAAGCAGAGCCTCAACAGGGTGCTCAAGGAGCTTGTCGGCAAGGAGTTCATCGAGGTGCGAACCGGACGGGCCGACCGGCGGCAGAGGCATCTGCACGCCACCCAGGCCGGCCATTCCCTGGCCGGGCGGCTGGCTGCTATCCAAGGCGCGCGCATCCATGCGGCGCTGTCCGAGGTGAAGGCTGATGACAAGCCGGCCATCGAGGCTTATCTCGGCGCCATGATCGATCCGCACGAACGCGCCGGCGTGCTGGCCCGCATCCGCAAGGGAGCGGCCGGATGAGCGGCGCCAGCCCCTCCGGCCGCCCGCGCGAGCCGGTGTCGGACGAGGCGCCGCACATCCTCGTGGTGGATGACGACCGCCGTCTCCGGGACCTGCTGTCGCGCTTCCTCGCCGACAATGGCTACCGCGTCACGGCGGCGGCCAATGCGGGGGACGCGGACGCCCGCCTCCAGCACCTCACCTTCGATGCGCTCGTGCTCGACGTGATGATGCCGGGCGAGAACGGCTTCGACTTCGCCCGGCGCCTGCGCCAGAGTTCCGGCGTGCCGATCCTGATGCTCACGGCGCGCTCCAACGCCAACGACCGCGTGACCGGGCTCGAGATCGGGGCCGACGATTACCTGCCCAAGCCCTTCGAACCGCGCGAGCTGCTGCTCAGGCTCGGCAACATCCTCAAGCGCAGCCCGCTGGGCGGCGCGGTGGCCGAAGCGGCGGCGCGGCCCGATTTCGTGCGCTTCGGCGCCTTCATCTACTGGCTCGACCGCGGCGAACTGCGGCGCGGCGACGAGACGGTGCGCCTCACCGAACGCGAGCGCGACATCCTTTCCCTGCTTGCCTCCCGGCAGGGCGAGCCGGTGAGCCGCGAGGAGCTCGGCGGCGGCGACGAGGGCGGCTCGGCCAACGAGCGCACGGTCGACGTCCAGATCAACCGCCTGCGCCGCAAGATCGAACGCGACCCGGCCGATCCGCTGCTGCTGCAGACCGTGCGCAGCGTCGGCTACCGCCTCGTCATCGACAGGGCCTGACCATGGACATGGGCGGCAAGGTGGCCAGCACCCTCGTCGCCGCGTCGCGGTCGCTGGGCCAGAGCCTGGCCGGCATGGCAGGCGCGTTCGGCGCCTCCTCCCGCGCCGGAAAGCGGGCGCTGCGCAATGCCAACGGGCCGATGCGCTTCCTCTCGCGCTTCCTGCCGCGCGGGCTCTACGGCCGCTCGCTGGTCATTGTCATCGCCCCGGTCGTGCTTCTGCAGTCGGTCGTGGCCTACGTCTTCATGGAGCGGCACTGGCAGCTGGTGACGCGCCGCCTTTCGGCCGCCGTGAGCGCGGACATCTCGGCGCTGATCGACGTCTACCAGAGCTACCCTCAGGACAAGGACGCCGCGACCCTGCAGCGCATCGCCCAGCAGCGGCTCAACCTCGACGTGGACATCCTCCGCAATTCGGAGCTTCCCCCGCCCGGGCCGCAGCCTTTCTTCTCGCTGCTCGACCAGTCGCTGACGCGCCAGCTCCAGCTTCAGCTCTCGCATCCGTTCTGGCTCGACACGGTCGGCCAGTCGGATTTCGTCGAGATTCGCATCCAGCTCGGACAGGACGTGATGCGCGTGGTGGCGCGGCGCAGCGCCGCCTATGCCTCGAACAGCCACATCTTCCTTGCCTGGATGGTGGTGACCTCCCTCGTCCTGCTCACGGTGGCGGTGCTGTTCCTGCGCAACCAGATCAAGCCGATCCTCTCGCTGGCCGAAGCTGCCGAAAGCTTCGGCAAGGGGCGCGAGGTCGAGTTCAGGCCGCGCGGGGCGACCGAGGTCCGGCAGGCCGGCCACGCCTTCCTGGAGATGAAGCGCCGGGTCGAGCGCGCGCTGGGCGAGCGCACGACCATGCTCAACGGCGTCAGCCATGATCTGCGCACCATCCTGACGCGCTTCAAGCTCTCGCTGGCCCTGCTCGAACGCACGCCCGAGATCGAGGCGATCGAGAAGGACGTCGACGAGATGAGCCGGATGCTCGAGGCCTATCTCGCCTTCGTGCGCGGCGAGGCCGGCGAGATCCCCATGGCGACGGACATCCGCGCCCTGCTCGAGGAGCTCAAGGCCGACGCCGAGCGGCAGGGTCATGCCACCGACCTCAGCGTCATCGGCGACCCCGTGGTGGTGGTGAGGCCCGACGCGATCCGCCGCGTCCTGACCAACCTCGTCTCCAACGCGGCTCGCCATGGCGACCGCATCGCCATCACCGCGACGCACGATGTCCGCTACCTGATCGTCACGGTCGACGATGACGGCCCCGGCATCCCGGCCGAGCTGCGCGAGGAGGTGTTCAAGCCCTTCGTCAGGCTTGACGAGGCGCGCAACGTCGACGAAGGCGGATCGGGCCTCGGGCTGTCCATCTCGCGCGACATCGCCCGCAGCCATGGCGGCGACATCGCGCTGCTCGACAGCCCGCTCGGAGGCTTGCGCGCCATGATGCGCCTGCCCGTCTGAGGCTCAGGCCACCTTGCCGTAGCCCTCGAACTTCTCGATCACGCGCGTCATCTCGGCAGGGTCGAGGATCGCCGGCTCGAGCCCGCTCGCCAGGATGTCGAGGTATTGCCCGGCAAGGTTCTCGACCTCCTGCGCCAGCATCCACGCGCCCGCCAGCGTGGCGCCGACGGCGATCACGCCATGATTGGCCAGCAGCACGGCCTTGCGCCCCCTGAGCGCCGCCACGGCATTGTCCGCCAGCGACTGCGTGCCGAAGGTTGCATAGCTGGCGCAGCGTATGTCGGCCCCGCCTGCCAACGCGATCATGTAGTGGAAGGCCGGCAACCCCTGCCGCGTGGCGGAGAGCGCCGTGGCCCGCGGAGAATGGGTGTGGACATGCGCCCTCACCTCCGGGCGCGTCTTGTAGATGGACGCGTGGAACCGCCACTCCGAGGACGGCTTGAGGCCCGGCTCGACCTCGCCATCGAGGCCCATGTAGACGAGATCGTCCACCCTCATCCGGGCATAGGGCAGGCCCGAAGGGGTGATGATGAAGCCGTCCGCCCAGCGCGCGGAGACGTTGCCGGACTTGGAGGGAGCGAAGCCCGCATCATCCATGGCGCGCGCCGTGGCGACGATTTCGGCGCGGAGCGAAGCCTCCTCCGACATGCTCAATGCCCCGCGAACTGCACCAGCGTGCGCACCGGCACGCCGAGCTTGCGGATCTTGTCCGCGCCGCCGAGCTCCGGCAGGTCGATGACGAAGCAGGCCGCCACGACCTCGGCGCCGAGGCTGGTGAGCAGCTTGACCGCGCCCTCCGCGGTGCCGCCGGTGGCGATCAGGTCGTCGACCAGGATGACCCGCTCGCCGCGCAGCACGCCGTCCCGGTGCATCTCCATCTCGTCGAGGCCGTATTCGAGGGAGTAGGCCACGCGGATCGTGGCGTGCGGCAGCTTGCCCTTCTTGCGGATGGGCACGAAGCCGGCCGAGAGCTGGTGCGCGATCGCGCCCCCGAGGATGAAGCCCCGCGCCTCGATGCCCGCGACCTTGTCGATCTTGGCGCCCGCGAAGGGATGCACGAGTTCATCCACCGAGCGGCGGAAGGCGCGCGCGTCGCCGAGCAGCGTCGTGATGTCCCGGAACAGGATTCCGGGCTTGGGGTAGTCGGGGATGGTCCGGATCGAATCGGCAAGCGTCATGGGGCGTGCTGTCTCCGCGGGATCGTGCCCGCCTGTCGAAAATGTAATGCCGCGTCCATCGCGGCGCGAATGGAGGGACGGCCCGCCGGACGCTAGCTTACCGGCAGGGCGACATTCGATGAAAGGGTTTTCCGCGTGGCGTCCGCCGCGCCGGACCCACAGCAGGATTACCATGTCAGACGCGACGAACACCCGCCCCATCCCCGCCGAGGTCAGGCTGACCGGCCTCGACCTGCCCTTCGGACGCCTCGTGCTCTTCTTCGTCAAGGCGGGGCTGGCCGCGATTCCCGCGGCGCTCATCCTGCTCGTGACGTTCGGCGCGATCGGCGCGGTCCTGCGCGGCCTCTTCCGCCTCGGCTGGTGGGGTGCGCACGGGCCGATGTTCTACTGAGGCAGCCCGCCCCTCAAAGACGAAGGGGCCCTCTCGCGAGGGCCCCTGTGATGTTCCGGCACCGGGACGTCAGCGCGAAGTGCGCTCAGTGGGCACCGCTCGGCGCGTGGTCCGGCAGCCGGCCCCAGATCTTCTTCTTGGTGAAGTAGAGCAGGCCCGCGAACAGGATCAGGAAGACCAGCGTCTGGAAGCCGATGCGCTTGCGCGCCTCCATGTGCGGCTCGGCCGCCCACATGAGGAACGTCGTGACGTCGGCAGCGTACTGCCTCGCCGTCTCCGGCACCTGGGGCTTGCCGTCGACCCCCTTCGGGTACTCGACCTGCCCGTCATTGAGCACGTTCGGCATCGAGAAGATGTTGCCGGGCTTGTACTTGTTCCAGTTCTGGCCGGGCTGCAGCTCGACGCCGGCCGGCGGGTCCTCGTAGCCCGTCAGCAGCGCCTTGATGTAGTCGGGGCCGCCTTCCTGGTACTGGGTCAGGATGTCGAGCAGGAACAGCGGAAAGCCGCGCTCGTAGTTCCGGGCCTTGGCCATCACCGACAGGTCGTAGGGATAGGCGCCGTTGTTGGCGGCACGCGCGGCCTGCTCGTTGGGGAACGGCTTCGGGAAGGCGTCGGCCGGTCGGCCGGGCCTCTCGAACATCTCGCCCTGCTCGTTCGGCCCGTCCTGGATCTTGAACTCGGCGGCAAGCGCGCGGATCTGGGCTTCGGAGAACTCCGGCCCGCCCGGCTGCGACAGGTTGCGGAAGCGGACCAGGCTCATGGCATGGCACGCCGAGCAGACCTCGCGGTAGACCTTGTAGCCGCGCTGCAACTGGGCCCGGTCGAAGGTTCCGAACGGACCATTGAAGGTCCAGTCATAGGCCGGGGGCTTGGTTTCGCCGCCCGCCGCATGGGCGGGCGCTATGAGGACGCCGGCGCTGGCGAGGGCCAGCGCGGCTGCGGCAAGGGTGGTGCGCAGGAAGTTCATCGTCATCAGCCCTTGGTGTTGGGTTCCGAGGCGGCCGCGGCGCCGACCATGGCCCCCGATCCGCCCGCCGACTTGCCCAGAACCGACTCGGCGATCGAGCCGGGCAGCTTCTTGGGCGTCTCGAACAGGCCGAGAAGCGGCAGCGCGATCAGGAAGTAGGCGAAGTACAGCGCCGTGAACACCTGGCTCAGCGTCACGTAGATGCCTTCGGCCGGGCGCGAGCCGAGCCAGCCGAGCATGACCGACGTCACGCAGAAGGCCCAGAAGCACTGCCGCGCGAGCGGGCGGTAGCTCATCGAGCGGACCTTCGAGGTGTCGAGCCAGGGCAGGATCGCGAGCACCGCGATCGCCGCGAACATCAGCAGCACGCCGCCGAGCTTGTCCGGAACCGCGCGCAGGATCGCGTAGAACGGCAGGAAGTACCATTCCGGCACGATGTGCGCGGGCGTCACGGCCGGATTGGCCTGGATGTAGTTGTCGGCATGGCCGAGATAGTTCGGGATGTAGAACACGAAGTAGGCGTAGACCGCGAGGAACGCGACCATCGCGAAGCTGTCCTTCACCGTGGCGTACGGCGTGAAGGGCACCGTGTCCTTGGCGTACGACTTCACCTCGACGCCCGTCGGGTTGTTCTGGCCGGTCACGTGCAGCGCCCAGACGTGCAGGATCGTCACGCCCGCGATCATGAAGGGCAGCAGGAAGTGCAGCGAGAAGAAGCGGTTCAGCGTCGGGTTGTCGACCGAGTAGCCGCCCCAGAGGAAGGTCACGATGGTCTCGCCGACGATCGGGAAGGCCGAGAACAGGTTGGTGATGACCGTCGCGCCCCAGAAGCTCATCTGGCCCCATGGCAGCACGTAGCCCATGAAGGCCGTCGCCATCATCAGCAGGAACAGGATCACGCCGAGGATCCACAGCACCTCGCGGGGCGCCTTGTAGGAGCCGTAATAGAGGCTGCGGAACATGTGCAGGTAGACGGCGATGAAGAAGAACGAGGCGCCGTTGGAGTGCAGGTAGCGCATCAGCCAGCCATACTCGACGTCGCGCATGATGCTCTCGACCGAGTTGAAGGCCATCGTCGCGTTCGGCGTGTAGTGCATGGCGAGCACGACGCCGGTGACGATCTGCACCACCAGCATTAGCGACAGGATGCCGCCGAAGGTCCACATGTAGTTGAGGTTCCGGGGCGTCGGATAGGCGATGAAGCTGTCATAGACGAGGCGCGGCAAGGGCAGCCGCGAATCCATCCACTTGGCGATGCCCCACTTCGGAACGTAGGTCGACTGTCCACTCATGGCGGTGTTCTTTCCTTCTCGTCAGGGTCAGCCGATGCGGATCTTGCTGTCCGACAGGAACGCGTAAGGCGGAATCTCGAGGTTCTTCGGCGCCGGACCCTTCCGGATGCGGCCGGCCGTGTCGTAATGCGAGCCGTGGCACGGGCAGAACCAGCCGTTGAAATCGCCGCGGCCCTCGCCGGGGGCCGTGCCCATCGGCACGCACCCGAGATGGGTGCAGATGCCGTAGACCACAAGGAACTGTTCCTTGCCGGGCTTCACGCGGGCCGAGTCCGGCTGCGGGTCGGGAAGGCTGGCGACGGTCACCTTGGCGGCCTCGTCGATCTCGGCCTTGGTGCGATGACGCACGAAGACGAGCTTGCCGCGCCAGAACAGCTTGATGCCCTGGCCCTCGGCCACCGGCGTCAGGTCGACCTCGATCGGCGCGCCCGCGGCCACCGTCTGCGCATTCGGCGCAAGCTGGCGCACGAACGGCACGGCCAGCGCGGCCACGCCGACGGCGCCCATCGCCCCGGTCGCCAGGAAAAGCATGTCCCGGCGAGTCGGATCGCCGGCTTGAGTCGCGTTGGCTTCGGCCACAGTCCTGCCTCTTCGGTTGTCGATCATGTCGCGCGGGCCTGCCCGCCCGTGCGACCTTCGCTCGTGAGCCCTCATTCACCCTTCGCCGGACGATGGCAATGCGACCGCGCGTCGCCGCCCCGAAGGATGCGCTTTCAGGCTCTTTTGCATGGCTCAAAAGTGAAGTCCATACGCGAAAGGACGCAACCTTTGTGTGGTTTAGTCCGCGGTTCAGGCCGGCCCGCGCCGCCCCCTCAAGCAGCCGGCGCGGCCTCGGCCTCGTCCTTCGCGGCGCCGATGAACCCGCCCGATTGGCGCGCCCAGAGCCGGGCATAGAGCCCGCCGCGG
>JAIXZF010000456.1 GCA_027489835.1 Hyphomicrobiales bacterium | reverse complement strand
CGGCAGTCAGGACCCGCACGCGCTGCACGATGTCGTCCTCGCCCAGCACCAGCGCATGATGGCAGCCATGCGCCGTCGCGATCTCCGCCTTGGCCCGTGAACTGACGACGCCGATCGTGGGTGCGCCAAGATGCCGAGCCCATTGCTTCAGAAGCCGCCCCACGCCGCCGGCGGCCGCGTGCACCAGGATCGTGTCGCTGGCCTTGACCGGGTAGACGTCCTCGATGAGATACTGCGCCGTCAGCCCCTTGGTGAACAGCGCCGCGGCGGTGATGTCGTCGATCTCCTCGGGCAGGTCGATCAGCCGATCGGCGGGAAAAAGCCGCGCCTCGGCATAGGCCCCCGGCGGAAAGTCCGGCCCGCCGGCCGCGTGATCGCCGGGCCGGAACAGGCTGACCCCCGGCCCGACCGCCTCAACGATCCCCGCCGCCGCCCCACCGAGCACATGCGGCAGCGAGGGCAGCGGATAGCGCCCCGTGCGGTTGTGCAGGTCGGCGAAGTTCAGGCCGATGGCCGTATGGCGGATCCGGACCAGCCCGGGGCCGGGATCGCCGACCGTGACGTCCTCGTAGGACAGCGCCTCCGGCCCGCCATAGGAGTGCCTCCGAAGGCTTGCGGACGAAGCTGAACGTTTGGGGAGATGGTGCGCAAGAGGGAGACGCAACTGGTGTCTAACACATTGTAATAAATGCGATAAAGATAACATTGTGCGGCAGATACCCGCAGAGATACCCGCAATTTTCGTCGCTACCCCTCATGCCGGCTGTGCAGCGGCGCTTAGCAGGTCAGTGTCGTTTCCAGTCGGATCGTGCGCAGGGATTGGTCCCGGTTGATGGCGAGCGGTACACGTGCATTCCGTACCCGGGCGGGTTCGGCTATGCCGAACGTCCTCGCAATGCGTTAAGCCGCTTCAACTGCGTCATCTCGCGGATACACGTCAGCGAGCTTCTGGTGCAGCGACTGGATCGCGGCGAAGCCCGGTTCGCCCACCAGCCCGCCGATGTCATAGTCCCGGCAAAAGGCGATGTCGCTGGCTGACATGTAGAGCTCTTTCACCAGCACCTCTTCGATCTGCTCTGCATCGTCGATGTGTTGGCGTGTCTCGGGCTCTTGAGCCGCGATCAGGAAGGCCTTGTAACCCTCGCCGATGGCCGGGGCGCTGTGACGCTGGATTTCATCCACCGTGCGCAGCACGTCGCGCACCTTGCGGGCAAGTTCGTCTTCGGAGTTGAAGAAGATGTTGCCGTTAGCGTGCGCCGTATCGTTCCGCTCGTCCACCAGCTTGGCATAGGTGCCGATCTTGGCGTTGTCGCACTGGATCAGCTTCAAGAACCGCAGCACCGACCGCTCATTCACCGCGCTGAACACGAAGGGCGAAGTCGCGTCCATCAGGTTCTTTTCAACATCCTTGCTGAACCCAACCATCGCCGTCTCGAAGGGGCCAGGGCGGATCAGCCTGATCTGCCAGATGTTGAAATAGACAAAGCTCATGACCAGCATGTGGTAGGCGAGGAAGGCAAACTGATACTTGCCGTGCACGACGTTGGTGTCGAACGACTCCCAGAGAAAGCGGATATAGTCGCGCTCCTTGGGTGTCCGGTATGACAGCGGCAAGTAAGTTTCCAGACGGGCGGCCTCTTCGATCATGCGGCGACCTCACCCTTGGCCTCGCCCCACACACGGGCGATGGCGGCGTCGATCTTTTTCTCGAAGCGGCCGATCAGGTCGCGGTTGCCGTTGACGAGGGCTTGCTCGGCTTCGATTTCGGCGACGATGGCCTGTTGAATGTCCAAATCGGGCACGGGTATCATTTCATCCTCTACGACAGCGCGAGGAACCCGCTGGAGCCCGCCCGTGCCGGTCATCTTGGCAGTAGCTCTTTTGCGAAAATCTGGTGTCGTCAGCCAATGGAATAGCCATTGAGGAAGCGTTTCATCGCCCGCGCGGACTACGTAGAACTCGCTTGAACCGAACCCGATGCCGTTTTCGAGCCCGCGCGCGATCCCTGCCTTGCCATTCTCGAAACATGGCGTGACCTTGGCGACCAGAACATCGCTTTCGCGGAAATAGGTGTAGCCGCCAACGACTTCTCCAAGTGTTTTCACCTCGACCGGATCAAAATTGACGTTGTTCTCGTTCACGACAGCCATAGGAACGAATGAGACGGTCGTTGCAGGATTGGTTTCTTTGAGCTCGCTTTTCTTGGGGTTCACCTGCGCCACTGCGCAAAGCGGGCGCATCGGCCACTCAGGATCAACCGGAATGTGGGGGCGGTAGTTCTCGAGGACGGCGCGGGCACCGTCGATGACGCGCTGATAACCCTCGACCTCGGCCACAATCTCGCGCTGCACCTCAAGCGGCGGGAGGGGAATTTCGAAGCCCTCTACGAAGGTCCGAGGAACCCTTTGCAGTCCTCCGGTTCCCGTCATCTGCAGGATGGCCTTTGCGCGGAAAGCTTCGTGCATGACGCATCGGTAAACCCATTCGGCAAGCATCGTGTCGCCGGGCCGCAGCACATAAAACTCACTCGACCCGAAGCCGATGGCATTGCGCAGGTTGCGCGCTATACCCGCCTTGCCGTTTTCGAAGCAGGGCGTGACTTTTGCGAGAAGAACGTCGCCATCCGCGAAATAAGTATAGCTCGCGCCAACCTCGCCAAGCATCTTTGTCTCCTTGGCTTCGAAAGCGATGCGCCATTCGTTTAGATCGGCCATCGGCACAAAGGAGACCTCGGTTTCAGCAGGCAAGTCTTGAAGCGCCTTCTTGGCCGGGTTGATCGTGCAGACGTCGCCGATACGGACGCGCGGGATTTCGTGCTCTTCAACAGTTTCAGGCTTATAGCGTTCACCGCTCAGGTTGAAGTCACCGCCCGCTGCAAGCTCTGACCGCCCCACAGCGAAGCCGAGGTCGCTTTCCAACTCCTCGCCACCGCCTGCCCGTGCAGCCTGTAACCAAGCCCCAAGCTCGGCCTTCACCTGCGCCAGTTGTGACCCCTTCACCGACTTGCGCTGCGCACCCAGGGCGAAGCCGTCATTTTCGATCTTGAAGAAAGCGACGTGTTCATTGGCCTTAGCCACCGCGCGGTCGAGGATCAGGATCGAGGTCTTCACGCCCGAATAGGGGTTGAACACGCCTGCGGGCAGCGAGATGACGGCGGCAAGGTGGTTTTCCACCAGCATCTTGCGCAGGGCCACATAGGCGCTTTGGCTTTGGAAAATGATACCTTCTGGCACGACGATGGCGGCGCGACCATTCGGCGTCAGGTGTTCGGCGATGTAATCGACAAACAGCACTTCGCTGCGCTTCGACTGCACCTGAAACCGGGTGTGGGGGATGATCACCCCGCCTTTCGGCGACATGAAGGGCGGGTTGGCAAGGATGACATCGGCCATCTCTTGCCATTTGTCGTCTGAGCTAAGGGTGTCGTATTCCTCGACCAGCGGTTCCTTGAAGTCGTGCAGAAACATGTTCACGCGGGAAAGGCGCACCATGTCAGGCGAAAGGTCATAACCCTTGATGTTGCGGGCGAGGCGGGTGCGGTCTTCCAGCGTCAGCAGATCGCCCTTGTAGCGCTTTGGACTTTCCAGCGCCTGCTCGGCGGCATCCCCGCGTACCTCGCCGCCGTTGCTGTTCACCACCCCGGTCGTGTTCTGTTTCAGGATGTGCTTGTAGGCGGAGATCAGAAAGCCCGCCGTGCCACAGGCCGGGTCAAGGATGACCTCGTGCTTTTGCGGGCTGATGATCTCGACCATGAAGTCGATGATATGGCGTGGGGTGCGGAACTGGCCCGCGTCGCCCTGACTGCCCAGAACAGATAGCAGGTATTCGAAGGCATCCCCCAGCCGCTCGCTGTGGTCGTAGGTGAAGGTGTCAATCTCGCGCAGAAAGGCGCGCAGGGTTTCCGGGTCGCGGTAGGGCAGATAAGCGTTGCGGAAAATCTGGCGAAAGAACGAGGGCAGCCCCTCATTCTCGAGCATCTTTTGCAGCGCCTCGGAATAGGTGTTCAGCATCTCCTGCCCGGTGACGCCGGGGGCCACGAGTTTGGCCCAGCGGTAACGCTCGAACTCCTTGGTGAAGAAACGGCGCTGACCGCCTAGTTCCTCGGCCTCAAGGTCCATGTCGTCCATGAACTTGTAGATCAAGGCGATGGTGATCTGTTCGACCTGACTTTTCGGATCGGGCACCTTCCCCACAAGGATATCGCGGCAGGTGTCGATGCGGCGCTTGGTGTCTGTGTCGAGCATTGGGGTCTTTCATCAGAGGAACGGGTTCAGGGACACATAGTCCTTGATGTATTCAGGGATGCGCTTACGCCACGGCGCGGGAACCTCTTTCAGGTCGCGGGTCGAGAAGCCGGGGTTTACGTTCAGCGAGGCAAGATCGCCAGTGTCGATCTTGGCCCGGACATTGGCATCGCGGATGTAAGCCTCGAAGAAATAGCGCATTTCGCGGATGCGGTCGGCTTCTTCGGGCTGCTGGTCGGCGAGGAATTTCTGGAACTCGTCTTCGATCAGTTCCGCCTTGCTCTTGAAGCCGGGAATGAAGCCGAACGCCTTTTCGATCAGTTCGCGCACCGAGATACGCCGATCCACCCCTGCCGCGCGGCGGAGCTTTTCGAGGGTGTAGAACTCGCTCGGCTTGTCGAAGATTTCTTCGATGACGTGGCGGGTTGCGGCCTCCCAGTTCTGGGCGGAAACGAGATCGGCCAGTGTCGTGTCAGACCGTGCTGCATCTTCGAACTTGCGGAATAGTTCGCGGTCGATCCGCATCCCGTCCTTGCCGATCTGGGTCTCAATCTGGCTGACCACATCGTCAGGGTCGAAGTGTTCGTAGGTGCCGATTCCGCCCGTAACGGTTGTTTGCCCATCCCCAGAGTTTGAGAGGGTGATGGCAGGCGGGGCTGGCAGATTGATCTCTTCATCGTAGTCGAAGGTCTGTTCAAAATACTCGCAGTTGGCGAAAAAATCGAAGAGCCGGAACGTCGTCTTGTTGACACGGCCAAGCGCGGCCTTTCGCACCGGGTCGAACATCTCTTCTGAAAAGTTGTGCTTACGGGTTCCCCGGCCCTTGATCTGTACGAAGTCGGAGGGCGAGAAGATCGGGCGCATGAGAGCGAGGTTCAGGATATCCGGCGCATCATAGCCTGTCGTCATCATGCCAACGGTCACGCAGACCCGCGCCTTGCTGGTCCGGTAGTTCTCTACAAAGCCGCTGTGCCCGCCGAGGTTGTTATTGGCGAAGTTCACGGTCATCTTCTGCGCGTCGGCTACATGGCTTGTCACCTGCACGGCGAAATCAGACTTGTAGCGGCCCGGCCAAAGCTGATCGGCCATCTCGTTCAAAAGTTGTGCGATCTTGGCGGCGTGGTTCTGGCTGACAGCGAAAGCAATGGTCTTGCCAAACTCGCCCGAGATCGGATCGCGCAGGCCATGCTGCAAAAGCGTCTTGCAGAAGGCCCGGTTCGTCGATTCGGCGAAGAACTTCTTTTCGAAGTCCCGTCCGGCGAACGCCTCTTCAAGTTCATTCCCGTCTGCATCGGTCGTTGTGACCAGAAAGCCTTGATCCGAAAGCAGCTGAGTGGTCACGCCCGTCCGTGCATCCACGACATAGGGATTGATCAGGAAGCCGTCTCTGACGCCGTCGATCAATGAATAGCGGTAGGTCGGCTCGCCTGCGGCGCAACCGAAGGTCTTGTATGTGTCCAGCATCATCCGACGCTCGGTTTCGCGCGGGTCACGCTCTGTTGTCTGGCGGCTGGATTGCTTGAGGTAGTCCCTTGGCGTGGCAGTCAGGCCGAGCTTGTAACCGATGAAGTACTCAAAGACAGCTCGGGCATTCCCGCCTATCGAACGATGCGCCTCGTCCGAAATGATCAGATTGAAATCGGTCGGAGAGAACAAGGCCCTATACTTGTCGCTAAAGAGCAACGATTGGACGGTTGTCACGACAATATCTGCTTTTCGCCAGTCGTCCCGCTGCTCCTTGTAGATTACTGATGTGAAATCATTCTTGAGATATGCCTTAAATGCTTTGTCGGCTTGAATCTCTAGTTCGAGACGATCAACTAGAAACAAAATTCTTTTCACATTCCCTGTCTTGAGGAAGAGCTTGATCAGCGCCGCAGAAGTCAGGGTCTTTCCCGTTCCTGTTGCCATTTCGAACAAGAATCGTGTCGATCCCCGAACGGCATCTTCCTGAACCCTCTCAATCGCCCGCTGTTGATAGCGGCGAAGGAAGCGCAGTTTGTTGTTCTCGATGAACGAGGGACGCTCTGCTTCGACCTTCCACCCTGCTTCTTGGGTGTAGGCCGGCATTTGAGTCAGAGCGATGTAGTCGAGACCAACCTGTTCGCTTGCTAGTCGATTTGCATCAGGCGTAAAGGCATAGTGGTTCCCGATTTCCTTCGGGCTTGGGAAACTGGAAATGACAACAGGGCTTCCCTGTTCCAAATCCCAGAGATAGTGAATGTTGCCGTTGCTCAGAATGACGAAACGAGCATTCTGTGATCGCGCGTACTTCCGTGCCTGCTCTTTAGCCGATAGCGGGTTCTTGTTTTCTGATTTTGCCTCAAGGACGACAAGAGGCTTACCGTTGACATCAAGTAGCAGGAAATCGACAAAACCATTCTTGGTTTTTTCTAGATCTACGCCAAGCGCGTCGAGATCACGCTGCGAAAGCTTGACGGCGGGCTCAAGGACTACGTTAGCGGGGCCGCTCGCATCATCGAAAAACCGCCAGCCTGCATCTTCGAGATGACGATTGATCTTGATCCTGGCTGTGGCCTCCTTGCTTATCAAAACTTCCCCCCAATCCGGAACCCAGCAGCATTCTCAGTCTAGCGGCAACTGCCGCGCTGCTTCCAGACGAATCAACTAGTCTGGCCGATGCCTCGGTGCGCATAGCTAACCGCCGTATTCCCTTGCAAGTTGAACGAGCAGGCGCTGGATGGCAGCCGGATCGGGTGCGCCTTCGCCCGAGTGCTCTGCCTTGTCGCGCATCTTAGCGAAGATTTCCGCCTGCCGATGTGCGGCAACCTGGCCGTAGCTCGTGAAGGTCGTCAGCACACCTTCATGCCCGAGGTTCTGGCTCCAGGCCTTGAAGTCCTCCGGCGTTCGGCATGTAGCTTCGCCCAGCCGCACCAGCGTCGTGCGGAAGGAATGCGGGATGAAATAGGGCAGGCCCGCCACCGTGAACGCGTCCCTGAAGATCGACCGGATGGCCTGCGCGTTGCTCCAATGCGCGCGCTCCAGCCCCACCGCCGCGAAGCCCTCACCCTCGATGCTGGCCACGCGCGTTTTCGGAAACAGCGGATCGTCCGGCCCAAACAGCAGCACTGTCCGCAGATGCGCGATCCAGTCGGCCACGATGGCTTCCACGTCCTCCCCCACCGGGAAGAAGTAGGTCACGAAGGTCTTGCGCCGCTTGGTGCGCACTGTCCGCGCATCCTGCATCACCATGCGCGCGGCCAGATCGACATGGCGCAGGGACAGTGAGGCGATGGCGTCATCACGCGCGCCGGTCAGCAGCGCGAAGGCGATCAGCGCGCGGTTGCGCTTCTCGATGTCAGTGCCGTGAGGCATCACGCCAAGCACATGCCGGACCTGCTCAAGGCTTGGCGCTGGCTTCTCGCGCGTCGCGCTGGCAATGCGCCCGTCATTGGCCGACGGGTTGAAATAGTCGGCGTCTGCATAGCCGATCTTCCGAAAGCCTGGCCGGCCCGCCAGCCATTGGAAGAAGGCCTTCAGCGCCATCAGCCTGGAATGGATCGTGGCGACGGCGAGCGGCTTTCCCGTCTCGGCATTCACCTGGCTGGCGAGCTGGCGCTTGAACGCCCTGGCCTGTTCGATGTGGAAGCGCTTGAAGGCCTTCCGGCCCGTACTGTCTTCGAAAGCTGCGATGGCCGCCGCGACCTGATCGACAGTCTTCTCCGACTGGCGCTTCGCCTCGGTCAGGTAGGTCAGGTAATCGCGCTTGATGCGCTCATTCTCGGGGTTGAGCTTTCGCATGGTGTTGCCTTCTCCAAGAAGCCAGCATTCAGACTGGGGTTACGTCACTTCTTTATGGGCGGAAGAGCCAGTCTGAAGGTCAGGTCCAAAGCGGCCTTCAGCGCGTCCGCATGGCGCAGGGAAACGCGCTTGTGCATCATCCCGGCGCAGTGACCGCAGAGGGTTTGCAGGTCGCCGATCTTGGCCGAGACCTGCACCAGATCGGCCATCCGGCCGGCCGGCTCCCGCACCTCGCGGCAGCTGAAGCAATAGCATTCGTCCAGCCGGCACCGGCGCTTGGGAGCCCGCTGCCGCTTCAGGAAGTCGATCAGGTCCTGGCCCTGAATCAGGTAGGGACGCCGCTCCATGATTGCGGGAAGCTTCCCGCCCTTCAGCCATCGGCTGACGGTGCCTTTCGCGACTCCGGTCTTCTGCGCCGCCTCGTCTATGGTGTAGCTGCGGTGCTTCTTCAGCTCGCGCGCCGTCGCTCGCTTAGGCATCGCCAGCGGTCCCGTTAGCGATCAGCGCCCGGATGTCTTCGGCACGCCAGACCGTGATGCGCGGGCCAAGCTTCACCGGCTTGGGGAAACGCCCGTCCTTGACGCCCGCCCACCACGTCGATTTCCCGACGGGTATCGGGCCAAGCGGCCTGATGATGGATGGCAGCCTCACAAAGCCGGTAACCGGCAGTTCGGCGAAAGTTCGTTCGATGGCGTTCGGCATGTGCCTGCTCCGTCCAGTGGGTGACGGAGATGGCTTACGGGGTCCGGCCGAGCGGCAGGCCGAATTCGGTTTCGGCCTAACCGAATTCGGTTTCAGCGCTTCTATTTGGTTTCGGCCGGCGGCAGCAGATCGCGCGCCTCGTGGAGATACTTCCGGACGGTGTCGGGATCGAGCCGAACGCCTACCTCATCAAGGTCGCCCGCGATCTCGGACACGGCATCGCTCCTGGAAGCCTTCGGGTCATAGCGGTAGCCTCGGACTGCCATCCCGATGACCAGCTTCAACAGACTTTCGCGCTCCCTCGCCCCCAACGATTTCTCGGCAGGAGCTTGCACAGGTGCGGGCGTTCGCTGCGCAGCATCCGTCAACTGTTCCAGAGACTGCTGAAGGCTTTCGACCTTCGACCTGTAAGAGTTGATGATGCCGCGATACTCCGAGGCCAGCTTTTCGATATAGGCCACATGGTCGGCAGTAGCTTGGATCAAGGCCTTTTTCTCTGCCATGGCCTCTGCTTCCGCTGTTTCGGCAATGAGCTTCTGCCGGTCATATGCGGTCTTCCAGTCGACGACCTGCACTCCTAAGGCCGTCACAGCATCCACAAGTTGGCCTGGCAACTCGATGACCATTCGTTCCGCCCAAGCGACGAAAGCACCTGGAATGACTGGCTCCAACAGCTGGCCGGCTTGCTTTGCACTCAGGATGATCTCGCGGCGAGCCTTGTATGCAGCAGCAAACGCGGACACCTGCACCAAGCTTCGGGTGTTCTCCCAGTTCACCCGTCGCGGGTCTTTTCCGAGGGACAGCGCCGTCGCTTGATCTAGCGTCCAAAGAGACATGCGCGCCCAGTGATCAACTTCGATGTTGGCGCTCGGCAGGTTGAAAAAGCGCTGCGCTTCATCCGCCTTACCTTTGGCGATTACCTTCTCGGCTTCGGCCTTCGCAGCCGCCTCGGCCCTCTCCAGAAGCTCGCTATGGGGAAGCTTCGCCAACTCCGCTCGATGATCTGCCGCCCGCTGCAAGTAGACCTGATCGGGAACAAGCGCGGGCCGTCTGCCCAAACTTGGAGTTGCTGATTTGTAATGCCGTTCCATCGGAAAACGCACCGCAACCAGATACTCCAGCGGATCGTCTTTCCAAGGTGTGGAGAAGATCATCGCGGTCCCACATTGGCTTCAGCATGGGCAAGCTTGCGCGACGGCCGTTCAAAATGGAAGGCTGCGGGGCGAAAGCGCAGGCGTTGTCACCATCAACGCGAACGGCGATGCTCGGCCATGTCGACGATATCGCCGCCAGCCTTCAGACGATCCAGATAGTCCGCCCACCACATCGCCATTTCAACGCGCTCCTTCCAATAGGCGCTGCGATGATAGGCCCGACGCACGGGGTCCGGGTCTTGATGCGCCAGCGCCCGTTCGATGGCGTCGGCCGAGAAGCGCCCGCTTTCGTTCAGCAGGGTTGAAGCCGTCGCCCTGAAGCCATGCGAGGTGACTTCCTCACCCGTGTAGCCGAGGCGACGATAGCAAGCGTTGAGCGTGTTTTCCGAAATCGGACGCAGCGTGCTGCGGATCGACGGGAAAGCCAGTCGGCCTGCGCCGGTCAGAGCATGTAGTTCGCGCAAGATCGCGAGCGCCTGCGGAGCCAGCGGAACTTGATGTTCTCG
>JAIXZF010000111.1 GCA_027489835.1 Hyphomicrobiales bacterium | reverse complement strand
GGCAAGATTCGGGAATGGAGAGCGCCGATCCCCATGGCGAAGCATGTTGCGGTTCTGATGGGCGGCTGGTCCGTCGAGCGGGAGGTGTCGCTCAACTCCGGCGAGGCCAACGCGCGCGCAGCCGAGAGCGTCGGTTACCGGGTCACGCGGATCGATGTCCGCCCGGACATCGCTTCGGTGCTCGCCGAGCTCAGGCCTGACGTGGCGCTGAACTGCCTGCATGGCCGCTGGGGCGAGGATGGCTGCATCCAGGGCATCCTGGAGATCCTGCGCATCCCCTACACCCATTCGGGCGTCCTCGCCTCGGCGCTCGCGATGCACAAGCAGCGGGCGAAGTCCGTCGTCGCGGCGGCGGGGGTCGAAGTCGCGCCCGGACGCGTCGTCAGCCGCTTCGAGGCGGCGAAAGCGCATGTGATGCCAACGCCTTACGTCATCAAGCCGGTCGAGGAGGGCTCTTCGGTCGGCACCTTCATCGTCAAGAAGGGCCGCACGCATCCGCCGCAGGAACTGATCGGCTCGGACTGGCGCTGCGGCGACTGGATGCTGGCGGAGGAATTCATCCCCGGGCGGGAGCTGACCTGCGCCATTCTTGGCGACCGCTCGCTCGGCGTCACCGAGATCAGGGCCGCCACCGGCGAGTTCTACGATTACGAGGCAAAGTACGCTGAAGGCGGCTCGATTCACATCTGCCCGGCCGAGCTTAAACCAAAAATTTACCGTCTGGCCGAAGAGTGGGCGTTAACGGCGCATCAAGCAATTGGCTGCCGGGGCGTGAGCCGATCCGACTTCCGATACGACGACGAAAACGACCGTCTCGTCTGGCTGGAGGTCAACACGCAGCCCGGCATGACGGCCACGAGTCTTGTTCCCGAGTTGGCGGCCCATGCGGGCCTTGAGTTTGGCGAGTTGGTGCGATGGATGGTGGAGGACGCCTCCTGCGATCGGTGATGACCGCCCTTTTCGGGGTTCGGTCGGCGCGGATTCGCCGTGGAGACATCGACGTGCCGCTGCTGGTCGGCGAGCGCTCGGGGCGGAGGCTGTTCCTCGGCCTGCTGCCGTTCGGCGCCCGGGCCTCGGTCACGCTGCCGCTGCACGAGCGCGTCCCGGCGCGCATCGGCTGGGCGCTCGCCGTGGGCGGCCTCGCCATCACCGCCGTCACGGGCGCGGCCCTGGGCGGTCACATCGAAAGCTTCCGCCAGTCCTTCGGCGAACCGCATCACGCGTTGGCGCGCGCGGTCGGCCTCGGGGTCGAGCGCGTCACCATCTCGGGCCTCGTCGAACTCGACGAGGGCGAGGTGCTGCACGCGGCCGGCATCAATCCGCGCGGCTCGCTGGCCTTCTTCGACGTCAACGAGGCGCGGCGCGGGCTGGAAAGCCAGCCGCTGGTGCGCGAGGCGAGCGTCCGCAAGCTTTATCCGGGCGAGATCGCCATCCAGATCAAGGAGCGAGAGCCTTATGCGCTCTGGCAGCTCGACGGCGAGATCTCGATCATCTCGTCCGACGGCACGGTGATCGACACCCTGCGCGACGGACGCTTCGCCCATCTGCCGCTCGTGGTCGGCCCCGGCGCCAACAAGCGCGCCCGCGACTACGTGGCCCTGCTGGCCGAGGCCGGCACGCTGCGCAACGCGATCCGCGGTGCGACGCTCGTCTCCGAGCGCCGTTGGACGCTGAAGATGACCAATGGGCTCGACGTGCGCCTGCCGGAGGAGAACGCCGACGAGGCCGTGCGCCGGCTCGAGCGCTTCGCCCGCGACCAGAAGCTGCTCGACAAGGACATCATCGCCATCGACATGCGCCAGCCCGACCGGGTAACCGTGCGGCTGACCGAAGAGGCCGCTGCGGCGCGCGCCGAGATGCTGAAGAACAGGCCCAAGCCCAAGGGAGGCGCGGCATGAGCCTGTTCTCCCAGGGGCTGACGCCCCGCCTCAAGCCGCTGTCCACCCGCAAGAGCGCGACGCTGTCGGTTCTGGACGTCGGCACCAGCAAGGTCGTTTGCTTGATCGCCGAGCTTCAGCCGGTCGAATCCAGCGACAGGCTGCGGGGACGCACCCATCTGGCGCGCGTCATCGGCATCGGCCACACACGCTCCATGGGGCTCAAGGGCGGGGCCGTCATCGACCTCGAGGCTGCCGAACGCTCCATCCGGCAGGCCGTCGACGCGGCCGAGCGCATGGCGAAGGTCGAGGTGCAGTCGGTCATCGTCAACCAGACCGGCGGGCGCCTCGGCTCCCAGAGCTTCGCAGCCAGCGTGGAGCTGCGCGTCGGCTCCGTGGCGGATCAGGACGTCAAGCGCGTGCTGGCCGCTGCCGCTTCCCATTCCGTGCGGCCCGGCCGGGCCGTGCTTCATGCCCTGCCTACCGGCTACGCGCTGGATGGCCAGCCCGGCGTCACCGATCCGCGCGGGCTGATGGGCCGCTCGCTCGCGGTCGACATGCATGTCGTCACGGGCGAGGGTTCGGCCGCGCGCAACCTGATGCTGGCCGTGGAGCGCTGCAACCTCTCCGTCGAGGCCGTGGTCGCGACGCCCTACGCCTCCGGCCTCTCCGCGCTGGTCGACGACGAGGCCGAGATGGGCGTGGTGCTGGTCGACATGGGCGGCGGCACGACCTCGATCGGCGTGTTCGCGCAGGGCCATCTCATGCATGTCGACGGCGTCGCCGTGGGCGGGCACCACATCACCATGGACCTCGCGCGCGGGCTCTCCACCAAGGTGTCGGCGGCCGAGCGGCTGAAGACGCTGTATGGCGGGACCATCGCCACCGCCTCCGACGAACGCGACATCGTCACGGTGCCTTCGGTCGACGAGGACGAGCGCGACCAGGCCAACCACATTCCGAAGTCGCAGCTGATCCGCATCATCCGCCCGCGCGTCGAGGAGATCCTCGAGCTCGTGCGCGACCGGCTCAAGGCTGCGGGCTTCTCCAACGAGGCGGGACGTCGCGTCGTGCTCACGGGCGGCGCATGCCAGCTCACGGGCCTTCCCGAACTCGCCCGGCACATTCTGGGAGGGCAGGTCCGCATCGGCCGCCCTCTCGGCATCAAGGGGCTTCCCGAAGCCGCGAAGGGCCCTCCCTTCGCCGGCGCCGTGGGGCTTCTGGTCTATCCCCAGGTTGCGCATATCGAGCATTTCGAGCCGCGCTCCTCGGGGGGATTTCTCGCGACCGGGACGGATGGGGGATACCTCACCCGCGTCGGCCGCTGGCTGAAGGACAGCTTCTGACGAAGCAGGTTCGATCCGGGTGGCGGCCGGTGAGGACATCGCAGGGAGACCGTGGCGGCGGGATCCCGAGAAACAGAGTAAATGGCGCTTGCCGGGCGTCGCAAACGTGAAAGAGGCACGATCATGCCGATGAACCTGCAAGCCCCGGACATTCGGGAACTGAAGCCCCGCATCACCGTGTTCGGCGTTGGCGGCGGCGGCGGCAACGCCGTCAACAACATGATCCAGGCGGGCCTCCAGGGCGTCGACTTCGTCGTCGCCAACACGGATGCCCAGGCCCTGGCCATGTCGAGCGCCACCCGCATCATCCAGATGGGCCTTCAGGTCACCGAAGGCCTCGGCGCGGGCTCGCAGCCGGAAGTCGGCCGCGCGGCCGCCGAGGAGGTGATCGACGAGATCCGCGATCATCTCGCCGGCGCCCACATGGTGTTCATCACCGCCGGCATGGGCGGCGGCACCGGCACGGGCGCCGCGCCCGTCGTGGCCCGTGCCGCGCGCGAGCTCGGCATCCTCACCGTCGGCGTCGTCACCAAGCCATTCCAGTTCGAGGGTTCGCGCCGCCTGCGCATGGCGGATGCCGGCATCAACGAGCTGCAGGCCTCGGTCGACACGCTGATCGTGATCCCGAACCAGAACCTGTTCCGCATCGCCAACGAGAACACCGGCTTCGCCGACGCCTTCGCCATGGCCGACCAGGTGCTCTACTCCGGCGTCGC
>JAIXZF010000066.1 GCA_027489835.1 Hyphomicrobiales bacterium | reverse complement strand
TCGCCGTGCAGACGCTCAACGGGCTGCAGCTCGGCGTGCTGCTGTTCCTGATCGCGGCCGGGCTGACGCTGGTCTTCGGTGTCATGGACTTCATCAACCTCGCCCATGGCGTGCAGTACATGGTGGGGGCCTATCTCGCCGCCACCTTCACCGCGCTGACGGGCAACTTCTTCCTCGGCCTGATGCTGGCACTTCCAACCGCACTGGCTTTCGGCTGGCTGCTCGAGGTGCTGATCTTCCGCCATCTCTACGACCGCGACCACCTCGACCAGGTGCTCGCCACCTTCGGCATCATCATCTTCCTCAACCAGGCCGTGAAGGTGGTGTGGGGCGCAGCCCCGCTCAGCGTGCCGATCCCTGAAATTCTGTCCGGCTCGATCCGGCTGATGGATGGGCTCCTCTATCCCGTCTACCGGCTGGCGATCATCGGCTCGGGCCTCGCTGTTGCCCTGCTGCTCGGCATCCTCGTCAGCCGCACGCGCATCGGCATGCTGGTGCGGGCAGGCGCCGCCAACGCGCCGATGGTGTCGGCGCTGGGCGTCGACATCGGCCGCCTGTTCATGATCGTCTTCGGCTTCGGCGCCATGCTGGCGGGCTTCGCAGGCGCCATGGTCGCGCCGATCCTTTCGGTCGAGCCGGGCATGGGCGACAACCTGCTCATCCTCACATTCGTCGTCATCGTCATCGGCGGCATTGGTTCGGTACGCGGCGCCTTCATCGCCGCGATCCTGGTCGGCCTCGTCGACACGCTCGGTCGTAGCTTCGGCCCCGTCGTGCTGCGCACGCTGATGGACCCGTCGGCCGCGGCGCAGACGGGCAGGGCGCTCGCCCCGATGCTGATCTACATCCTCATGGCCGCCATCCTGTTTTTCCGGCCCGCTGGCCTGTTCCCGGCCAAGAAATGAGCGCACCCGCCCACAGCGCCGCGCCGCCCGCGCCCTCCATGCCCACGCGGCGCCCTGTGTGGGCGCGCGAGGCTCTGGCCGTCGCGCTGTTCCTGGCCCTCGCGCTCATCCCCTTCGCCGCCGCGCTCGGCGCCGAAAGCTACCTGCTCTCGCTCTGCACCCGCGTCGTCATCTTCGGCATCGCGGCGCTCTCGCTCGACCTCATCCTCGGCTATGGCGCGCTCGTCTCCTTCGGCCATGCCGCCTTCCTCGGCATGGGGGCCTATGCGGTCGGCATCCTGAGCTCGCACGGCATCAAGGATGCCAGCCTGCAGCTGCCAGCCGCGCTCGCCGCCTCGGCCCTGTTCGCGCTCGTCACGGGCGCGCTCTCGCTCAGGGCCAAGGGCGTCTATTTCATCATGATCACACTCGCTTTCGGGCAAATGGCCTTCTTCCTCGCGGTGTCGCTCGCGGCCTATGGCGGCGATGACGGCATGACGCTGTCGGGCCGCTCGCGCCTGTTCGGCTTCGAGTGGATCAAGGGCGACCGCGCCTTCTACTATGTTTCGCTCGGCTTCCTGGTCGTTTGCTACGCGCTGTGCCGCTCGCTCGTGGCCTCGCGCTTCGGCCGCGTCATCAGGGGCGCGCGCGAGAACCCTGTGAGGATGGAGGCGGTGGGCTTCCCGCTGTTCCGCTACCAGCTGGCGATCTACGTCGTCGCCGGCGCCATGTGCGGCCTCGCCGGCTTCCTGCTCGCCAACCAGGCCGAGTTCGTCAGCCCGGCCTACATGACATGGCAGCGCTCCGGTGAGCTCATCGTCATGGTCGTGCTGGGGGGCCTCGGCTCGCTGCATGGCGCGATCATCGGCGCAGCGGCCTTCCTCCTGCTGGAAGAATGGCTCTCCGGATTCACCGAGCACTGGAAGCTGATCTTCGGCCCCTTCCTCGTACTGGTGGTGCTGTTCGCGCGCGGCGGCATCCTCGGCGCGCTCGACCGGGTGCCCGGCTTCAGGCGCTGGAGGGGCGGCCATGGCTGATCGTCCGGTGCTGTCCCTCGTCAACCTCAGGAAGGCTTATGGCGCGCTCGTCGTCACCGACGACGTGTCGCTGGACATTCCGGCCGGCGAGTTCCACGCCGTCATCGGCCCGAACGGGGCCGGCAAGACCACCCTGATCCACCAGATCTCAGGCCTCGCGCCATCCGATTCCGGCCAAATCCTGCTCGACGGCCAGGACGTGACGCGCCTGTCCATGCCGCAGCGCGTGAGCCGGGGGCTGGTGCGCTCCTTTCAGATCACATCCATCCTGCCGGGCTTCTCGGCGCTGGAGAACGTCGCGCTCGCGGTGCAGGCGCGCTCGGGCTCCAGCTTCCGCTTCTTCGGCGATGCGGCCAAGGAGGAGGCGCTGAACCACCCGGCGCGCGCGGCGCTGGCGGAGGTGGGGCTGGAAGCCCGCATGCACATGCGCGCGAGCCTGCTTTCCCATGGCGAGAAGCGCCAGCTCGAGCTTGCCATCGCGCTCGCCGCCCAGCCGCGCGTCATGCTGCTGGACGAGCCGTTGGCCGGCACCGGCCACGAGGAGAGCGAGGCGCTGATCGCGCTGATGAAGCGGCTCAAGGGCCGCGCCACCATCCTTCTGGTCGAGCATGACATGGAGGCGGTGTTCGCGCTCGCCGACCGGGTTTCGGTGCTGGTCTATGGCCGCGTCATCGCCTCGGGCCCGCCGCAGGCCGTGCGCGAAAATGCCGAGGTGCGCGCCGCCTATCTCGGCGAGGAGGAGCTGGCCTGATGCTCGCGGTCTCCGGCCTCCAGTCCAGCTACGGCGACAGTCAGGTGCTGTTCGGCGTCGATCTGTCGATCGGCGCCGGTGAGGTCGTGACGCTGCTTGGTCGCAACGGCATGGGCAAGACCACCACGATCAAGTCGATCATGGGGCTCATCAAGCCGCGCGCCGGCGAGGTGCGCTTCGGCGGCGTGGCGGTGACGGGCCAGGCTCCGCACCACATCGCCAAGCTCGGCATCGGCCTGGTGCCGGAAGGCCGGCAGGTTTTCCCCACGCTTTCGGTCGAGGAGAATCTGATCGCCACGTCCGCCGCCCGCTTCGGCGCGCCGCGCTGGACGCTGGAGACGGTCTACGCGTTGTTTCCGCGGCTGAAGGAGCGCCGCGCCAACATGGGCAATCAGCTCTCCGGCGGCGAGCAGCAGATGCTGGCCGTGGGCCGGGCGTTGATGACGAACCCGAAGCTGATCATCCTCGACGAGGCGACAGAAGGGCTTGCCCCGCTGATCCGGCAGGAGATCTGGGATTGTCTCAAGCGCCTCAAGCGCGATGGCGAGGCGATCCTCGTCATCGACAAGAATGTCGACGCACTCGCCGCCTTCGCGGACCGGCACGTGATCCTGGAAAAGGGCCGCGTGGTCTGGACCGGAAGCTCGGCGGCCCTGCTGGCCGACCCGGTGCTCAAGGACCGCTACCTTCACGTTTGAAATCGGCCCCGTCCTCGTCCATGCTTGGCGCGGGCCTCGCGGCCGAAGGGGGAATGAGATGATCGAGATGACGCCAGGCGTGACGCGCGCAGGGGAGGGCCTCGACGGCATCTCCTGGAACATCCTGGGACAGATCTACGTGCCCAAGCAGCTCAGCGCCGAG
>JAIXZF010000247.1 GCA_027489835.1 Hyphomicrobiales bacterium | reverse complement strand
CCGGGGATGAACTCCTCCATCAGCGCCAGGCCCAGCCCCTGCGCGATGCCGCCATGGATCTGGCCTTCCACCAGCGTCGGGTTGATGGCCCGCCCCACATCATGCGCCGCCACGATGTTGAGCACCTTGACGGTGCCAAGCGCGGTGTCGACCTCGACCTCCGCGATCTGCGCGGCGAAGCCGTAAGTGCCATAGGGCACGCCCTGCCCGTCCGAATCGAGCCCTGTGGTCGGCGGATCCCACGTGCCGACGCCTTCGAGGACGATGCCTGCCGAGTCGGCCGCCATGGTGCCAAGGTCAAGAGTGCGCACCGTCTCGCCATCGGCGATCGACAGGCTGGCGCCGTCCAGCGTCAGCCGCGCCGAGGGGCCGGCATTGGCAAGCTTGAGGATGCGCGCCCTCAGCGCCTCCCCCGCCAGCCGCGCCGCATTGCCAGAGACATAGGTCTGCCGCGAGGCCGAGGTCTTGCCCGCATCCGCCGTCAAATCCGTGTCGCCGACGATCAGCGTGAAGGCGGCGACGGGCAGGCCCAGCGCCTCGGCCGCGATCTGGGTCAGGATCGTGGTGGAGCCCTGGCCGATGTCGACGGCGCCATTGTGGAAGGTGAGCCGCCCGTCGCCGGCGAGCGTGATCCGCATCGAGGACGGGTTCGACATCGAGGTGTTGCCGCAGCCATACCACATGCAGGCGATGCCGACGCCGCGCCTCAGCCGCGTGGCGGATTCATTGTGGGAGGCGACGCGGGTAAGCGCCTCATCCCAATCGATTTTCAGCGCATCAAGGCACTGCGGCAGCCCGGCCGAGCTGGCGAGCCTGTGCCCGGAATACGTGACGTCGCCATGGTTGAGCGCGTTGACGCGGCGGATGGCCCAGCGGTCCATGCCAAGCCTCTCGGCGAGATCATCCATCAGCGCCTCGTTGGCGATGGCCGCCTGCGGCACGCCGAAGCCGCGGAAGGCGCCGGCCGGCGTCTCGTTGGTGTAGACCGCACGCGTGCGGTTCCACACGTTCGGAACGCGGTAGGGCCCCGCCCCGTGCACGGGAACGCGGTTCGCCACCGTGGGCCCCCAGGAGGCATAGGCCCCGGTGTTGAAGTCGCCCTGCAACTCGTAGGCCGTCAACCGGCCTTCCGCGTCCACGCTGGCCTTGGCAAGGATGCGGGCCGGATGCCGCTTGGTCGAGGAAGCCATGCTCTCGATCCGGCTGTAGACGATGCGCACCGGCCGGCGCAGCACCCAGGCGGCGACGGCGAGCAGCGGCTGGACCGATACGTCGAGCTTGCCACCAAAGCCGCCGCCGCAGGCGGTCGGCTTGATGCGGACCTGCCCCTGTTCGACGCCGAGCACGCGCGCCACCTCCTCGAGGTCCATGTAGGGCGCCTGCGTGCAGGCGGTGACCTCGATCCGGTCGCCGATGCGCATGGCGTAGCCCGCCTCGGGCTCGATATAGGCATGCTCCACGAAGGCCGTGGTGAAAACGCCGGATGCGGTGGCCGCGCCCGCCGCATGCCCGGCCTCCACGTCGCCATGCCTAAGATGGCCGCGCGCCAGCACATTGTCGGGCGCGAAGGCATGCAGCACGGCCGCCTCCTCGGCCAGCGCGGCGTCGACGCCGATCACGGGGCTTTCCGGCTTCCAAACAATGGGAAGATCGGCATCGGCCAACCCTTCCACCGCCTCGCGCGAACCGACCAGCGCCAGCACCGCCTCGCCGCGATATCGCACGAAGCCCGGCGCCAGCACGGGCTGGTCCTTGAGATGCGGGAAGATGCCGAACGAGTTCTCGCCCGGCACGTCACGGTGGGTCAGGATGGCGGCCAGCCCCGGCGTCGCGGCGCGCACGGCCTCGCAATCGCTGAGCGTGAAGCTGGCGCGGGCATGTGGCGAACGCACCACCCGCATCCACAGCGCATCGGCGGGGGCCTCGTCCGCGCCGAACGGATCGGTGCCAGCGACCTTCGCCCAACCGTCAAGGCGAGGAATGCGCGCACCGACCGCTCCGCCATCACCAGGGGACGCGGCTACGCCAGCATTGCCGGCCACCGCCAGCACCGCCTCGATGATCTTGGTGTAGCCGGTGCAGCGGCAGAGCACGCCGCCCAGCGCGTCCTCGACCTCCGACTGGATGGGCGCGGCGACACGGGACAGTAGCTCCGTCGCGGCCATCAGCATGCCGGGCGTACAGATGCCGCACTGGGCCGCGCCATAAGCGTGGAAGGCCTCGCGCAGTCGGTCGGTGATCCCGCCCGGCCCCACGCCTTCCACAGTCTCGATCAGGGCACCCTCGGCCTGCGCGGTCGGCACGAGGCAGGCGCAGGCCATCGCCCCGTCGATCAGCACCGTGCAGGCGCCGCAATCGCCCGCCTCGCAGCCGACCTTGGTACCGGTCAGTCCGAGGCCTTCGCGCAGCGTGTCCGAGAGCGGCCGGAACGGGTCGGCCGCGACCTCGGTGGCGACGCCGTTGACGGTCAGCGAGATCATAGAGTGGGAAGCAGGGCGATCGAGCATCACGCAGCCTCCGCACGGGTGGAAGCGAGCGCACCCAGCAGATCCCGCAGTAACGCCTCGGCCGAGGCCAGCCGGTGCCCGGCCGTGCTGCGGATGTCGTCGATGGGCGCGAGCCCCGCGAGTTGCGCGGCGCTCACCATTTCGGCTGCGCGCCCGAGCGGCACGCCGACCAGCGCAGCTTCCAGCGCCGGCAAGCGCTGCGCGGCGGCGGAGCACGAGCCCACGGCCAGCCTGGCCGCGGCGATGCTTCCGTCAGCTTCGAGCTCCACAACGCCGGCCACCATGACGATCGAGATTACGAGGTAGCGCCGCGCGCCGAGCTTGCGGAAGCCGCCGAGCGCAGGCCGGGCCGGCTTGGGCACCAGCAGCGCGGTGACGATCTCGTCCGGCGCCAGCGCTGTCGCGCGATAACCCGTGTTGAAGTCGGCGATAGGGATGGCGCGCACGCCCCTCACGGAATTCAGCTCCACCCGTGCGTCGAGCGCGAGGAGGCAGGGTATGCCATCGCCGGCGGGAGACGCAGTGCAGATGTTGCCGGCCAGCGTGCCCCGGTTCTGTACCTGCGCCCCGCCAACCTCGCGGGCGGCGCTGCGGTAGCCATCGAACAGCGGCGGCAGCTTGGCTCGGGCCAGTTCGGTCCAGGTGGTGAGGGCCCCCAGTCGCCAATGGTCGCCCTGCTCGCTGATGCCGCGCAAGTCGTCGAGGCTGGAAATGTCGAGCACGTCCTTGTGGCGAGGATCGCCCCAGGCGCGGCGCGTTGCGAAGGCGGGATAGATGTCGGTGCCGCCGGCGAGCAGCGCAACGTCCCGCTCCGCGCGGATGGCGAGCGCTTCGGTCAGGCTCCTGGCGCGATGATAGCCGATCATGCCCCTTCGCTCCCTTTCCTCGCGGGAAACAGCCGCCCGGCTTCATCGGCGGTATAGTAGCCCCGGGCCACGTCGCGCGCGACGGCCGCCGGATCGCGCTCCGAGGCTGGGCCATAGCCCCCGCCCCCCGGCGTCATCACCTCCACCCGGTCGCCGGCTTTCAGCGGAATGTCCTGATCCTTCGACAGATGCTCGGGGATCATCATTTCGCCGCCGCTGTGGATGCGCACGATGTTGGGCGCGCCATCGCCGCCGCCCTGCACGCCGGGCGGCCCGAACCGGCCATGATCCATCACGAACGAAGCGCGCGCCTCGCCGCGCAGCAATTCGACCTCGTAATGAACGCCAAAGCCGCCGCGGTGCCGGCCGGCTCCGCCGGAGCCTTCCCTGAGCGCGAAGCGTCGGAACAGGATGGGGTAGTACTGCTCCATCACCTCCACTGGCGCGGTCTTGGAGATGCCGATGGTCGAGCAGCCATTGCTGAGCCCGTCATGCAGGACATTGCCGCCATAGCCGCCGCCGGAGATCTGGTACATCACATAGGCCGAGCCCTTGGCCGGATCGAACCCGCCCAGCGCGAAATTGCCCGACGAGCCGGCCGGCGCGGCCGTGACCTTGTCCGGAATCGCCTGCGCCAACGCCAGGAACACGGCCTCCGCGATGCGCTGCGAGACTTCCGCCGCGCAGCCCGACACCGGGCGCGGATAGCGCGCGTCGAGGAAGGTGCCTTCGGGGCGCGTGATCTTCAAAGGCTCGAACGCGCCGGCATTCAGGGGCGTGTCTGGAAAGATGTGCCGGATCGCGAGATAGACGGCCGATAAGGTCGTCGCGATGACGGAGTTCATCGGCCCCTTGCAGGGCGGCGACGAACCAGTGAAATCGAATCCGAGTTCAGTGCCTTGGCATGTGATCTTCAAGGCGATCCTGAGCGGCTCGTTCACGACGCCATCGGAATCGACGAAGGCCTCGGAGGCGTAGACGCCATTGGGAATCGTCGCGATATGGGCCCGCATCAGCGCCGCTGCCCTGACGCGCATCTCGGCGATGGCGGCCTGCAGCGTCGCCGGGCCATAGCGCGCCACGAGCTCGGATAGCCGGCTCGCACCCACCTTCAGCGCCGAAGCCTGGGCCTTGATGTCGCCGATGCGCTGCTCCGCCACGCGGATGTTCGAGGCGATGATCGAATGGATCTCCCGGTCCATCACGCCGCGCTTGAACAGCTTCACCGGCGGCAGGCGCAGGCCCTCCTGCTCCACCTCCGTGGCCTTGGCCGAGAACCCGCCCGGCACCATGCCGCCAATGTCGGGCCAGTGGCCGGTGTTCTGCAGCCAGCAAAACAGCGCGCCGTCCACGAAGAAGGGCATCGCGAAGCGCACATCCATGAGGTGCGTGCCGCCGAGATAAGGATCGTTGACGATGTAGATGTCGTCCGGCTCGGGCGGCGCGACCTGCCCCTCTCGGATCAGCCGCGTGATCTCGGCCGTGGAATGCTGCATCGTGCCGACGAAGACCGGCAGCCCGAATTCGCCTTGCGCGATCAAGGCGCCGTCGGCGACAGCGTAGATGCCGGATGAGCGGTCATCCGCCTCCGCGATCACCGGCGAAAAGGCCGAACGCGTGAAGGCGATGTCCATCTCGTTGCAGACCTGTGTGAGGCCCGCCTGGATGACCGCGATGGTGATCGGATCGGGCCCGCTCATGCCGCCCCCGCCGCGATGCGCAGGTTGCCGATGGCGTCGACCTTCGCCGTCCAGCCCGGCTCCACGATGGTCGTGGCGTCGACCTGCTGGATGACCGCCGGGCCCGCCACCGTCGCGCCCAGCGGCAGCATCT
>JAIXZF010000221.1 GCA_027489835.1 Hyphomicrobiales bacterium | reverse complement strand
CGGGCGGGGCGCGCGCCAGCGGCCGCAGGCTCGGCGCCATCGCCCCCGGCTTGCGGGCCGATCTGGTGACGCTCGATCTCGGCCATCCCGCATTCGCCGGGCGCATGGGGACCGATCTCCTCGACAGCGCGATCTTCGGCGTGTCCGAGCTGCCCATCTCCGAGGTCAGGGTCGGCGGCCGGCTTGTGGTCGAGCGCGGCCGGCATGTCCACGGCGCGACGATCCGGAAGCGTTTCGCCTCCGTGATGCGGGGCGTCCTCGGCTGAGGGTCACAGGAAGGTGGCGATGCGGTCGAGCGGCTTTCGGTGGATGTCGGGCACGCGCGCGCCCTCAGCCGGATAGCCCACCACGAGCAGGATCAGCGCCTTCTCGTTGTCGGGCCGCCCGCATATCTCGTTGAGGAAGTTCATCGGCGCGGGCGTGTGCGTCAGCGTCACCAGCCCGGCCTGGTGCAGCGAGGCGATCAGGAGGCCGGTGGCGATGCCGACCGATTCGGGCACGTAATAGTGCTTCAGGCGCTGCCCCGCCGCATCGAGCCCCCAGCGCTGGGCGAAGATCACGATGAGCCAGGGCGCGATCTCGAGGAAGGGCTTGCGATCGTCCGTGCCCAGCGGCGCCAGCGCCTGCAGCCATTCCTCGCCGGCACGCCCGGCATAGAAGGCGCGTTCCTCCTCCTCGGCCCCGGCGCGGATGCGAGCCTTCCGTTCGGGGTCGGACACGCAGGCGAAGGTCCAGGGCTGCTGGTTGGCGCCCGAGGGGGCGCTTCCGGCCGTCAGCAGCGCTTCCTCGATGATGGCGCGCGGCACCGGCGTGTCGGCGAAGTCGCGGACGGTCCGGCGCGTCTGCATGGCGGCGCGGAAGCCCTGCGCGCGGGCCAGCATCTCCGGCTCCGGCAGCGGTTTAAAGGCAAGGGGAATGGTGTGCTGGGGTTCGGTCATCGGCATGCCATGGTGCGGGGCCGAACCATGGCCGAGCTTGACCGCGCCCGCAACGGCCGCGCACCGCTTCATGCGGCGGGCTCGCGCTGAAGGCCGTGCATGGCGCATCGGCGCCGGCGTTCAGGCAATGGACCGGGAATGTCGCCGCGCTTATGGTCCGGCGCATGACCGATGCGCTGCCGCCCGTCTCGCCCGATGACCATGTCGTCCTTGTCGACGGCTCGGGCTACATCTTCCGCGCCTATCACGCGCTGCCGCCTTTGACGCGCAAATCCGACGGGCTGCCCGTGGGCGCGGTCGCGGGCTTCTGCAACATGCTGTGGCGCCTGCTGCGCGACAAGATCGACGGCGAGAAGGCCACCCACATCGCGGTGATCTTCGACGCCTCCTCCACCACGTTCCGGAACGCCATCTACGACCAGTACAAGGCCAACCGGACCGAGCCGCCCGAGGATCTGAGGCCGCAATTCGCCCTGATCCGCGCGGCCACGCGGGCCTTCGACCTGCCCTCGATCGAGATGGAGGGCTACGAGGCCGACGACATCATCGCCACCTATGCGCGCCAGGCCGCGAAGGCCGGGGCCGAGGTCACCATCATCTCATCCGACAAGGACCTGATGCAGCTCGTCGATGACCGCATCTCCCTGTTCGACACGATGAAGGACAAGAAGATCGGCGCGCCCGAGGTGGTCGAGAAGTTCGGCGTGCTGCCGGACAAGGTCATCGAGGTGCAGTCGCTGGCGGGCGATTCGGTCGACAACGTGCCGGGCGTGCCGGGCATCGGCATCAAGACGGCGGCCCAGCTGGTGGGCGAGTATGGCGACCTCGAGGGCATCCTCGCGGCGGCGGCCGATGGCCGGATCGCCCAGCCCAAGCGGCGCGAATCGCTGGTCGAGCACGCGGAGAAGGCGCGCATTTCGCGCAGGCTGGTGGCGCTCGATTGCGAGGTGCCGCTGGAGGTGCCGATCGGCGATTTGCGCGTTGTCGATCCCGATCCGCGCAACCTCATCGCCTTCCTCAAGGCCATGGAGTTCGCCACCATCACCCGCCGCGTGGCCGAGGCCTACGAGGCGGACGCCTCCGCCATCGACCCGGCACCCGATTACATGCTGGGCGGCTCGGCCACCGGCTGGACCGCGCCCGAGGCTCCGGCTGGCGCGCCCGAGCCCGCGGCCGCCTCCGCAGTTGTGGGCGCTGGAGGCGCCGCGCCCACGCGGGGCTCGCTGGCTGGGCCGAGCCCCGCCCATCACGCCGAGCTGACCGCGGCGAAGGTCAAGGCCATGCCTGTCGATCGCGCCGCCTACGAGACGGTGCGCACGCCCGAGCGCCTGCGCCAATGGGTGGAGGCCGCGCGCCAGACGGGCATCCTCGCTGTGGACACCGAGACCACGGGCCTCGACGCCATGAGCGTCGACCTCGTCGGCGTGTCGCTTGCGGTCGCGCCGAATGTGGCGTGCTACGTGCCGTTGCTGCACACCGGCGGTTCGGACCTGTTCGGTACCGGGCTCGACCCCGACCAGATCCCTACCGCCGAGGCGCTCGCCATCCTCAAGCCGCTGCTGGAGGACCCCTCGGTCCTCAAGATCGGCCAGAACCTCAAATACGACTGGCTGATGTTCTCGCGCTACGGCGTCGAGATCGCGCCGCACGACGACACCATGCTGATGTCCTACGTGCTCGACGCCGGCCTCAATGGCCACGGCATGGACAAGCTCGCCGAGCTGCACCTCGGCTACAAGACCATGAGCTTTTCCGAGGTTGCGGGCTCCGGCAAGGCGATGATCACCTTCGACCGCGTGCCGGTGGACAAGGCCACCGCCTACGCAGCCGAGGATGCCGACGTCACCCTGCGCCTGTGGATGATCCTGAAGGCGCGGCTCGCCGCCAGCGGCCGCCAGTCGGTCTACGACACGCTGGAGCGCCCGCTCGTGCCGGTGATCGCCCGCATGGAGCGGCGCGGCGTCGCCATCGACCGGCAGATCCTGTCGCGCCTGTCGGGCGATTTCGCGCAGAAGGCCGCGGCGCTGGAGGACGAGATCCAGGAACTGGCTGGCGAGCGCTTCAATGTCGGCTCGCCCAAGCAGCTTGGCGACATCCTGTTCGGCAGGATGGGATTGCCCGGCGGCAAGAAGACCGCCACCGGCCAGTGGGCGACGGGCGCGGGCGCGCTGGAGGAATTGGCCGAGCAGGGCCATCCGCTTCCCGCCCGCATCCTCGACTGGCGACAGCTCACCAAGCTGAAGTCGACCTACACCGATGCGCTGCCGACCTATCTCAACGCCCGCACGGGGCGCATCCACACCTCCTTCTCGCTGGCGGCGACCACGACGGGCCGGCTCTCCTCATCCGAGCCGAACCTGCAGAACATTCCCGTGCGCAATGCCGAAGGCCGGCAGATCCGCACCGCCTTCATTCCCGAGAAGGGCATGAAGCTGATCTCGGCCGATTACAGCCAGATCGAGCTCAGGCTTCTCGCGCACATCGCCGAGATCCCGCAGCTCAGGCAGGCCTTCGCAGACGGCGTCGACATCCACGCCATGACGGCGTCCGAGATGTTCGGCGTGCCGGTCAAGGACATGCCGTCCGATGTGCGCCGCCGCGCCAAGGCCATCAATTTCGGCATCATCTACGGCATCTCGGCCTTCGGCCTCGCGGCCCAGCTCGGCATCGGCCGGGAGGAGGCGGGCGCCTACATCAAGCGCTACTTCGATCGCTTCCCCGGCATCCGCGCCTACATGGACGAGACAAAGGCCTTCGTCCGCAAGAACGGCTACGTCACCACGCTGTTCGGCCGCGTCTGCCACTATCCCGATGCCGCCTCGTCCAATCCGCAGATGCGGGCGGCCGTGGAGCGCCAGGCCATCAATGCGCCGATCCAGGGCTCGGCCTCGGACATCATCCGTCGCGCCATGATCCGCATGGACGACGCGCTGGCCGCCGCCCGCCTCGACGTACGCATGTTGCTTCAGGTGCATGACGAGCTGGTCTTCGAGGCGCCCGAAAGCGAGGTCGAGCGCGCCCTGCCGGTGATCCGCCAGGTCATGGTCGATGCGCCCATGCCGGCGCTATCCCTGCGCGTGCCGCTGCAGGTCGACGCCCGAGCGGCGAACAACTGGGACGAGGCGCATTAGGCCAGCGCCTTTCGTCGCTCCGGGTTCCGCTGCGATGCCCCAAAGACGCGCAGCGAGTTCGCTGGGGTTGCGTTGGGTCGTGGAACCGGCGTGCATTCCGGCGCCGTCATCGTGAGCGCAGCGAAGCGACCCAGTCTTGCGGTGTGGCTGCTTTGCTGCGCCCCGAATGACGGGCGAAGAAGCTTCACTCCGGCTTCGTTACGCGCCGCATCGTCAGGTTGATGCGCCCGCCGCTCGGCAGCAGCGTCGAGCTGCCGGCGATGACGCGGTCGATGCCGTGGAAGGCGAGGCGCGCCGGCCCGCCGAAGCTGAGCGCGTCGCCAGACTGGAGCTTCACCGACACCGTCTTTCCCCCGCGCGTCGTGCCGCCCACCCTGAACACGCCCGTGTCGCCGAGCGACAGGGAGAGGACAGGCGCGTCGAAATCGGCCTCGTCGCGGTCCTGATGCAAGCCCATCTTGGCCGACGCTTCATAGAAATTGACGAGGCAGGCTTCGGCCGGATGCGGATACCCTGCCAGTTCCGCCCATGCCCGCAAGAGAATGTCGGGCATCGCGGGCCACGGCGCTCCGGTCTCGGGATGGGTCGGCTGGTAGCGGTAGCCTTTCTCGTCCGAAACCCAGCCCAGAGCGCCGCAATTGGTCATCCTGACCGAGAAGGGCTTGCCCGTGCGCGGCATGCGCGGCGTGAAGAAGGGCGCTGCCTTCGCCGTCTCGCGCAGGGCCGTCACCAGCGCTTCCTGGGTGGCGCGGTCGAGCCAGCCCGGATGATGGACGACGCCGGGGGCGATCTCGATCATCCCTTGAGGATGTCCTTGCTGGCCACGCTGGTGTCGGCGTTCAGCCGGTAGATGATAGGCTCGCCGGTGTTGAGCTCCACCTTCATGATGCTTTCGGGATTCAGCCGGTCGAGCACCATGATGAGCGCGCGCAGCGAATTGCCATGCGCCGCCACCAGCACGCGCTGGCCCGCCATCACGCGCGGCAGGATGTCGGTGACGAAATAGGGCAGGGCGCGGGCCACCGTGTCCTTGAGCGATTCCCCGCCCGGCGGCGGCACGTCGTAGCTGCGCCGCCAGATGTGCACCTGCTCCTCGCCGTATTTCGCGGCGGTCTCGGCCTTGTTGAGCCCCGAGAGGTCGCCATAGTCGCGCTCGTTCAGCGCCACGTCGCGGATGGTCTGGAGCGCAGGCTGGTCGATCTCGTCGAGGATGAGCTGGCAGGTCTTCTGCGCGCGGTTGAGGTCCGAGGTGAAGGCGATGTCGAAGCCGATGCCCTTGGCCTTGAGCCTGCGGCCCCCGGCTTTCGCCTCCTCGACGCCCAGCGGCGTAAGGTCGGGGTCCTTCCAGCCGGTGAAGAGGTTCTTGAGGTTCCATTCGCTCTGGCCGTGGCGGCAGAGCACGAGAAGGCGGTCCATCGATCTGTCCTGTCGGAGCGGCGGGGGCCGCCACGGAATGACGGTGATGGGCGCGCTTTAGCGCAAGCCCAGCACGTCGTCCATGTCGTAGAGGCCAGGCTTTTTGCCCCAGCCCCAGAGCGCGGCCCGCACCGCGCCGCGCCCGAACAGACCGCGATCCTCCGCCCGGTGGATGAGTTCGATCCGCTCGCCATGGCCGGCCAGGATCACGCTGTGCTCGCCGACGACCGTGCCGCCCCTGAGCGTCGCGAAGCCGATCGAACCGGGCTCGCGCGGGCCGGTGACGCCGTCGCGCACGGTGACCTTGTGCTCCTTCAGCGCGATCGCGCGCCCCTGCGCCGCGGCCTCGCCCAGCAGCAGCGCGGTGCCGGAGGG
>JAIXZF010000124.1 GCA_027489835.1 Hyphomicrobiales bacterium | reverse complement strand
TGATGCAGGCGTGGAAATACACGCTGCCCGCCTTCCTCGTGCCGTTCATGTTCTGCCTGACGCCGGAGGGCATGTATCTGCTGATGCTGACGCCGGCCGGCAAGCTGCCCGACAATTTCTCGGACTGGGCGGCGGTGCTCGTCGTGCTGACCACGTCGTCGCTCGCCATGGTCGGCCTCGTCGTCGGCGCGACGGGTTATGCGCTGAAGCCGGTCAACTGGCTGGAGAGGGCGCTGGCCGTCGTCGGCGGCTGCCTGCTGCTGGCCGCGGACGTGAAGTACGATCTGGCTGGCAGCGCGGTCCTCGCGGCAGCGCTCGGGCTGCACTGGCTCAGGGTGCGCGGGCAGGTCGAGAAGCCGGCCGGAGCGGGCTAGGCGCGGCGCGCTAGACCAACTCGACCGGAAAGCGCATCGACGGCGCCACGAATTCGTCCTGCGCGGCGACCGTGAGGATTTCGCGCGAGCCCGCCTCGGCGGTGCGCTTCAGCAGCCCATGGATCGAGGCGGCCGCCTCCCCGAGCGCCTGGGCTGCCGAGCGTGTGCGGGCATAATGCACGAAGAACAGCGCCATGATGGCGTCACCCGCGCCGTTGACGTTCAGGCCGAGCTTCGGCGTGCGCACGCGCCAGGCTCCGCCCTCGTCGGCGGCCAGCATGTCGATGGCGTCGTCCGGCGTCTCGGCGGTCAGCATCGAGGTCAGCAGCACGACCTTGGGGCCCATGCGCCGCAGCGCCGCCACCGCCGCCTTCGCCTCGACCAGCGTGCCGACGGGCATTGAGGTCAGATATTCGAGCTCGAACTGATTGGGCGTGACGATGTCGGCCGCCGGCATGGCCTTGTCGCGCATGAATTCCGGAATGCCGGGCCTGACGAAGATGCCGCGCCCGACATCGCCGATCACCGGATCGCAGCCATAGAGCGCGCCGGGGCTTGCCCCTTTCACGCGCGCCACAGCCGACAGGATGGCATGGCCGATATCGGCCGAGCCCATGTAGCCCGAGATCACGCCGCCGCAGGAGGGCAGCACGCCCCGGTCGGCGATGCCCTCCATGATCTCGTCGATCATGGCGCCATCATAGACGCGGCCCTTCCAGGCCCCGTAGCCGGTGTGGTTCGAGAACTGGACGGTATGGATCGGCCAGACCTCGCAGCCCAGACGCTGCATGGGGAACACGGCGGACGAATTGCCGACATGGCCATAGGCGACATGCGACTGGATCGACAGGATGTTCATGGCGTCAGTCCGGCCTCATGAGTCTTCCAGATGCCCATCGCGACAGTACCATCCCCGGCGCTTTCAGCGCGGCCGGGGATGACATGGCTGTTGGGCGGGCGGATGCCGCTCAGGCGCCAGCCTTCTGCGCGAAGGCAGGGTTGAACGTCTTGCTGAGGTCCACCGTCGCCGTCGCAAGCTCGGGATCGAGCTGCTTGAGCACGTCAAGCACGCTCTGCATGCCTTCAAGACTCGCGATGCCTGTGCGCGAATAGCTCTCCTTGAGCTTCGCAACGGCCTGGAGGTAAACCGCCCGGTCGCCGAGATGGTATTCGGGCGGCACGGTGTCGGCCACCTGGTCGGGGGTTGCCGTCTCCAGCCATTTCAGCGCCTTCACGCAGGCGTTGACGACGCGCTGCATGGTGTTGGGGTTCTTCTCGATGAACTCCTGCCGCGAATAGATCACCGCCGCCGGGTTCGAGCCGCCGAACAGCGCCCGCGTGCCGGCTTCGGTGCGGGTGTCGATCAGCGTGGTGATGAGGCCGTCGGCCTCGAGCTTCGAGACCACCGGATCGAGATGCGAGATCACGTCGACCTGCCCTTGCACCACGGCGGCGACGGCGCTCGCGCCACCGCCAATGCCGATGATCGGCGCGTCGGTGGCCTTCAGCCCAGCCTTCACCATGGCGTATTGCACGGTCAGCGCCGTGGATGATCCCGGCGCGGTGACGCCGATCTTCACGCCGCGGAAATCGGCCGGAGACTTGATGCGGGCGGCTACCTCCTTGCGGGCGGCGATGACGATACCGGGGAAGCGGCCCATCTCGACCACGGCGCGGATGTCCTGCGCCTTCGCCTGCATGCGGATGGTATGCTCGTAGGCGCCCGCCACGACATCGACCGAGCCGCCGACCAGCGCCTGCAGCGAGCGTGCGCCGCCGGCGAAATCGTTGATCTCGACCTCGAGACCCTGCTCCTTGAAAAAGCCGCGCCGGTCCGCGATGGCGAGCGGCAGGTAGTAGAGCAGCGCGCGGCCGCCCACGCCCAGCACGAGCTTGCTCTTCTCGGGCGCGCCCTGCGCGAAGGCGGGCAGTGGCAGCGTGCCGAGGCTGAGCGCGCCAAGGCCTGCCAGAACGGTCCTGCGTTCGATGGTCATGATGTTTCCTCCGGTCAACCGTTTGCGGTCGTTGTGCTTTGCCCTGGCCGCCAGACCAGGAGCCGATTTTCGATCATGGTGACGATGGTGTCGAGCACGATCACGAAGATCGTCAGGATCAGCATGCCCGAGAACACGCCGGTGACGTCGAACACGCTCTCCGCCTCGTGGATCTTGTAGCCGAGCCCCGCTGACGATCCGAGATATTCGCCCACGACGGCGCCCACCAGCGCGAAGCCCACCGAGGTGTGCAGCGAGGAGAACATCCACGTCATCGCGGCGGGCCAGTAGACATGGCGCATCAGCTGCCGCTCGTTCATGCCCAGCATGCGGGCATTGGCGAGCACGGTCTGCGAGACCTCGCGCACGCCCTGGTAGACATTGAAGAACACGATGAAGAACACCAGCGTGAAGCCGAGCGCGACCTTCGACCAGATGCCGAGCCCGAACCACAGCGCGAAGATCGGCGCCAGCACCACGCGCGGCAGGGCGTTGGCCGCCTTGATGTAGGGATCGAACACCGCAGCCAGCAATTCCCTGCGCGCGAACAGGAAGCCGCACAGCACCCCGCCCGTGGCCCCGAAGACGAAGGCGAGGATGGTCTCCGTCAGCGTGATGCCGAGATGATACCAGATCTCTGCGCCGGAGAGCTGCTTCCAGGTCCGCGCCAGCACGTTCGTGGGCGTCGAGAAGAAGAACTGCATCTTGCGCGGATCGGCGAACAGCGAGGTCGTCGTCGCGATGTGCCAGGCGAGCAGGAAGCCGATGGCGACCAGCACCTGGAGCAGCGTGATCTTGAGGCGGGAATGGCTGGTCATGCCATGTCCCTCCCCTCGCCCGCCGCATAGGCCTTCTGCACCTCGACCTTGAGCGTCTGCCAGATCTGCCGGTGGATCTCGTGGAAATCCCTGTCGAGGCGGATGTCGGCGATGTCGCGCGGGCGGGAGAGGGGCACGCGGTAATCCCCGACGATGCCCGCCGCGGGCCCCGCGGACATCACCACCACCCGGTCGGAGAGCGAGATCGCCTCCTCGAGATCATGCGTCACGAACATCACCGCCTTGCGGTCCTGCGCCCAGAGGTCGAGCAGCAAATTGCCCATGATCTGCCGCGTCTGCGCGTCGAGCGGCCCGAACGGCTCGTCCATCAGCAGGATCTTCGGGTCGCGGATCAGAACCTGCGCCAGCGCCACGCGCTTCTTCTGTCCGCCCGAGAGCATGTGGGGATAGCGGTCGGTGAAGGCGCGCAGGCCGACGCGCGCAAGCCAGGCCCGCGCGCGCTCCTCCGCCTCGCGGGCCGGCACGCCCTGCGGCTCGAGCGCCACGGCGACATTCTGAAGCGCGGTCTTCCAGGGCATCAGCGCATCGAGCTGGAAAAGGTAGCCGGCCTTGAGGTTGATCCCCGCCAGCCCCTCGCCAAGGATGCCGACCTTGCCGGCGCTGGGCTGCAGCAGCCCGGCGGCGGCGTTGAGCAGCGTGGACTTGCCGCAACCGGTCGGCCCGACCACGGCGACGAACTCGCCGGGCGCCACCGAAAGGTCGACGCCCTTCACCGCCTGATAACGGCCGCCATCCTTGAGCGCGAAGGTGATGTCGATACCCGCGAGCGAGATGGCGGGAGGGCGTGCCGCTTCACCTGCGGTCTCCGGCGCGGCCGAGACGGCTTGCATGTCGTTGAACGCCTCCCGGGACCCGTGTTGCGGGCCATGCGCCGCTTCGGCGGCTTGTCGGGCAGGAACGTAGCGGCCGGTACGGGCAAGTCAACGCACCCCTCGCAGCAGCCTTCGCCCGTCAGCTCGCGCCAGCCGCCGCGAAGCCCGCGAGCAGCAGCCCGCCGAGAAGCGCCACGAAGGCCGCGGCGAGGCATTCGAGCGCCCGCACCGCGATGGCGGCGCGGTTGCCGCGCCCGCCGGCCAGCCTGAGCGCGACGTGCTTCGCGCCCACGGCGATCATGGCGAGCCCGCCCGTGGTGAGTGCGACGCCGAGCGCCATGGCGAGGGTCGCCGCGATGCCGGCCCAGATGAGGCCCTGCGAGGCCGACAGGACGAGAATGAGAATCGCGCCTGCGCAGGGGCGGATCCCCGCAGCGAGCACCACGCCGAGGGTTTCCCGCAGCGGCCGCGTACCGGGCGCAGGCATCGCGGCATCATGGGCGCAGCCGGGCGCGCAGGCCTCGGCCTCGCCGCGCCAGGCCGCCAGCAGCACGCCCGCCTTGCGCCAGAGCAGGACGAGCCCGACCAGCAGCACGGCCGAGAAGCTCGCGATCTCGATCCAGCGCGAGGCCGCATTCATCTGCCGCGCGGTCGCGCCCAGCACGAGCGTGAACAGGCCGACGAGCCCGATGGCGACCAGCGCCTGCACGAGGGCGGCGGAGAGGCTGAGACCGAAGGCGCGCCAGGCGACTGCGCGGTCATCGGCCAGGATGTAGGCCGAGATCACCGCCTTGCCGTGGCCGGGGCCGGCGGCATGCACCGCGCCATAGGCGAAGCCGAGCCAGGCAAGGCCCAGCGCGGCGCCCGGCGCCTCGCGGACGGCCCTCAGGCTCGCCGTCATCTCGCGGTGGAAGGAAGCCTGCCAGCTCACGATCATGGCGCCAAGGCCGTTGGCCGCCGGAGCCGCCTCGCGCGGGCCGACGCCGAACGGGTTGCGCGGTGGAGGCGGCGGCGGCGCGCCTGCGGCGAGCCAGCCGCCGACGAGCAGCATCGCCGCGCCGACCAGCGCCAGCGCCGCCAGCACGATGATGGCGCGCTGCGGCAACTCCCGCGCGGCCGAGGCCTGCGCGGACGGCATCAG
>JAIXZF010000329.1 GCA_027489835.1 Hyphomicrobiales bacterium | reverse complement strand
GCGGCAGATGCGGCTCCACGGCCTCGATCATCGCCAGCATCACGTCCTGCGGCTCGCCGACCGCGAGGCCGCCGATCGCGTAGCCCTTGAAGTCCATCGAGACGAGCGACCGTGCGCTTTCCTCGCGCAACGCGGTCGAGGCCCCGCCCTGCACGATCGCGAACAGCGCGCGGCCGGCATGCTCGCCGAAGGCCGCCTTGCAGCGCTCGGCCCAGCGCAGCGAGAGGCGCATGGCCTTCTCCGCCACCGCATCCTCGCAGGGCAGCGCCACGCATTCATCGAGCTGCATCACGATGTCCGAGCCGAGAAGGTTCTGAATCTCGATCGAGCGCTCCGGCGTCATCTGGTGTTTCGAGCCGTCGATATGCGACTGGAAGGTGACGCCCTCCTCCGTGATCTTCCGCAGCTGCGCCAGCGACATGACCTGGAAGCCGCCGGAATCCGTCAGGATCGGGTGAGGCCAGTTCATGAAGCTGTGCAGGCCGCCGAGCTTCGCCACGCGCTCCGCGGTCGGCCGCAGCATCAGATGGTAGGTGTTGCCGAGCACGACGTCGGCGCCGAGCGCCTTGACCTGTTCGGGGTACATGCCCTTGACCGTGGCCGCGGTGCCCACGGGCATGAAGGCGGGCGTCCGGATCACGCCGCGCGGCATCCTGATCTCGCCCGTACGTGCCGCCCCGTCCGTGGCGCGCAGATGCAGCGCGAACGGCGTGTCCACCGCCATCAGGCGCCCCTGCCCGGCCACACCGCCACGCCGATCAACCACGGATGCAGCCAGCGCGCGAAGACGAACCACAGCGCCAAGCCGATGACGATGGCGCTCCAGTCGCGGCTGGTGAAGCCCGCCGGGCGCGCCGGAAGCTTCAGGCCCTCGCGGCGCTTGAGCGAGATGCGCGCCATCACGGCCCAGGCGAGGAACCCGCCGAACAGCAGCATGCTGCCGAGATCGCCATTGGCGAGCAGATGCGCCGTGGCCCAGATCTTCACGGCCAGCAGCATCGGATGCTTGACCGCGGCATGGATGCGGCCGCCCGAATTGGTCGCGGCCAGCAGCATGAAGATGGGCAACGTCAGCAGCAGCGCGAGGTGCCGGGTCCAGATCGGAGGCTGCCACACATCGATCCATCCCGTGGCGCGGTACTGGCCGAATCCGTAGATGATGAGCGCGAAGCCGAGCAACGAGACGAGCGTATAAAGGCCCTTGAAGCCGCCGGCGCCCAGCCGCGATACCGCGGCCGCGCGCGGCTCGCGCGCCATGGTGAAGGCGTGCATCCCAAGGAAGAGCGCAAGGCCGAGGATGAGCAGCAGCATGATGCGGGTTTCCCGATGCCGTGTGGCGAGGCCCTGAGCTAGCCTTTTCAGGCCCCTGTCGCCAACTGAAATCGGCTGTGGCAGAGGCCCCTGCCCTTGCCGCGCCGGCCTGCCGCCTTATCCTAGCGTCATGCCTGAAAATGCTGTCATCTCCCCTTTCCGCCTTGCTGCTGGCCTCCGCCCGGCGCCGTCCGTGGCGCTTGCGCTCGCCGCTGTGCTGCTTGGCGGTTGCCAGACGACGGTGCAGGTCCAGTCCCGTTTCGATGCGGCAGCCGCGGAAGCGGCGCTCAAGCCCGGCGACAATACGATCAAGGGCAGCGCCTTCATGCGCAAGAAGAGCGGAACGGTCGTGACGGCCGCCGGCGAGGTCGTCCATCTCGTGCCCGCGACGGCCTATGCGGTCGAGCGCTTCGAGAAGCTGTTTCCGCGCGGCAAGTTCAATCCGGCACTCGGCGCGCGCCGTGTCGAGACCACCGATACCGATTACGAGCGGCTGACGCGGCAGACGAAGGTCGACAAGAACGGGAACTTCAGCTTCGAGAACGTGCGGCCCGGCATCTGGTACGTATCGACGCGCGTGTCGTGGACGGAGCCCCGCGAAACGCTGCCGAGTGGCGGCGCGATCTACGACCGAGTCGAGGTCAAGGGTTCCGGCCAGGAGGTCGAGGTCATCCTGTCAGGCAACTGATGCGCCGAGAGCGCTGTCAGTGGTCGGCGATCCTGAGCCGAGGGTCGAGGTCGAACTCGGAGGCGAAATAGTCGATCGCAGCCCGCACCTTCGGCGCCAGGTGCCGCCTTGACGGGAAAACGGCATCGATCGGCTGCAGCGGCGCCTCGTAGTCGCGCAGCAGAACCACGAGACGGCCGCTTTCGATCTCGCCGTCGACGAAGTGCCAGGCCGGCACGTAGCCTATCCCCAGCCCCTCGAGGACGGCGGCCCTAACCGCCTCGGTGTTGTTGACGTGGACCGGCCCCGCGACCGGCACGCGCAGCACATCCCCCGAGACAGAAAAGCTCCAGGTCGCGCCGGTCAGCAGGCGGTCGTAGACGACGCAGTCATGGCTGGCGAGTTCCGACGGATGGCTCGGGGCGCCATGGCGTTCGACGTAATCGCGCGTCGCCACCACCACGCGGCGGGATTGGCCGACGCGGCGGGTGATGAGGGCGGCGTCCTTCGTCTCGCCGACGCGGATCGCAAGATCGATCCCCTCCTCCACCAGATCCATGAAGCCATCGGACATATGCAGCGCGACCTGGACGTCGGGATAGCGGGCACGGAAGCGGGGCAGCCGCGGCACGATATGCAGCCGTCCGAAAACGCCCGAGCAGGCGAGCTTCAGCGTTCCCGATGGCTTGCCCTTGCGCCGCCCGACCGCGCTTTCGGCCTCGGCCAGGGCCTCGAGCGTGCGCGTGGCGTGCTCGTAGAAGGAGCGCCCATCATCGGTCAGCGTCAGCGCGCGGGTCGATCGAAGGAACAGCAGGCAGCCCAGATGGTCCTCGAGGATCGCGATCTGGCGCGAGATCGTGGGCTGAGACGAGTTGAATTCGCGGGCGACGGCCGTGAATGACCCAGCCTCGACAGTCCTGACGAAGGTGCGGAACAGCGTGAGCGTATCGGACATTCATTCATTGTGTGGATGGATGGCATCCGGTCAAGCGGCGTTATCGCGCGAAGCTGAATAGGGCATCTCTTTGGACATGGACGACGGCACTGGGCCGACGCCAGAACCCAGGAGAACCCCGATGACCACGATCAACGTCCCGACCCGCGACCAGGTGAGCGCCCCCAACCAGGCCATGTTCGACCAGCTCGCCAAGCAGCTCGGCATGGTGCCGAACCTGTATGCCACGCTGGCTCACTCCGAGAACGCGCTCGGCAACTACCTCGCCTTCCAGAATGCCAAGTCTTCGATCACCGGCAAGGCCCGCGAAATCGTCAACCTGGTCGTGAGCCAGGTGAACGAATGCGCCTACTGCCTCGCCGCCCACACGGTCATCGGCGGCATGGTCGGCTTCACTGGCGACCAGATCCTCGAGATCCGCTCGGGCCGCGCCTCCTTCGACGCCAAACTCGACGCGCTCGCTACCCTGGCCAGGGACATCGCCCTGAACCGCGGCCATGCCTCGGCCGGCTTCGTCGACCGCTTCCTCGCCGCCGGCTGGACCAAGGAAAACCTGGTCGATGCGATCGTCGTGATCGGCGACAAGACGGTAACCAACTACCTGCACGCCACCACCCAGGTGCCGGTCGACTTCCCAGCCGCCCCGGCGCTGCCGGCCCGGTACGCGACCGCCGCGTGATCCGTCGCGGAGCCGGGCGAACCGCCTGGCTCCGCCCGCTTCCCTCCCCGCACCGCCAGATGCCTGCGACCCCGACAACCGGAATCCCTGGAGAGCGACATGTCGACGCCCGCCTATTTCAGCAAATACCCCACGATCCGCTTCGAGCGTTCCGATGACGGCATTCTCGTCATGTCGCTGCATCGGGACGGCGGCTCGCTGACATTCAGCGCCGCGGAGCACGACGCCTACGTCGACGCCTTCTACGATGTGGGCCGCGACCGGGCCAACCGCGTCGTCGTCCTGACCGGCGCTGGCGGCAACTTCATCACGGGGATCGATTTCTCGACCTTCGGCGACATCTCGGACCCGGACGTCTGGTCGAAGGTCCATGACGAAGGGACCCAGATCCTCGAGAACATCGCCAACATCCGCGTGCCGATGATCTTCGCGCTCGAAGGCAAGGCGCATGTCCATGCCGAGTACGGCCTGCTCGCCAACATCATCGTGGCCGGCGAGAGCGCGAGCTTCAACGACCTGCCGCATTTCGCCGGTGGCATCGTGCCCGGCGACGGCGTCTACACGCTGTGGAGCCATTTCGTCGGGCCCGGCCGCGCCCAGGCCATGATGCTCGACCCGCAGCCGCTGTCGGCGCGCGATGCCAAGGCGCTCGGCGTCGTCGCCGAGGTCGTGCCTGACGGCGAGGCCCTCCCGCGCGCCCTGGAGATCGCCCGGAGTTGGCTCGGCAAGACCGACCTCAACCTGCGCAACACCCGCATCCATTTCATGCAGCCCATCAAGGAACGGATCGTCCGTGAGGTTGGCTACGGCCTCTCGCTCGAGGGCGCCTCGGCCACAGCGCTCGTCCGCACGATGCGCGCCGCAAGCTGACACCGCTTCGGCCCCAAACGCGTCACAAACCCACGAGGAGAACGACCATGACCCTTCAGACAGAACTCGACGGCTTCCGCGGCGCCTGGGAGGCCCGTGTCGGCGAAGCCATCGCCAAGCTGATCGCGACCGACATCGACGACCTTCGCGCGACCGGCATCCTCGATCATGTTGCCAGGCCCGGTTCGGCGGTGCCGACCGTGCAGAGCCTCGTCGACCCGCACAACAGGCCGTTCGACCTCCGGGCGCTTCTAGACGAGAAGCCGGTCATCGTTACCTTCTATCGTGGCGGCTGGTGCCCCTACTGCAACCTCGAGCTCCGCGCCTATCAGGCCCTGCTGGCGGACATCCATGCCGAGGGCGCGGAACTGGTGGCGGTTTCGCCGGAGCTGCCGGACCACACGCTCAACACCGCCGAGAAGAACGATCTCGCCTTCACGGTGCTCTCGGATATCGGCGGCGAACTGGCATCCGCGCTCGGCATCCGCTTCACCCTCTCGGACGCGGTGCGGCCCTTCTATGAGAAGGCCGGCCACGCGCTGCCCGACCGGAACGGCGACGGCACCTGGGCGCTGCCCATGCCCGCGACCTTCGTGGTCGCCCGCGGCGGCGTGATCGCGGCCGCCTTCGTCGAGCCCGATTACCGCAAGCGGCT